>JANZKD010000018.1 GCA_025061245.1 Candidatus Culexmicrobium profundum | reverse complement strand
GTATTACTAAATATCAAGTTGAGCATATTGCCGGTCTTCGCGGTTCTCATATTAAGTATTCTCCTCCAAGTTGTAGTACGCTTAGAACCTTTGGTCTTTGTATTGCTGGTGATCCTCTATGTAATAGGGTGAAGCATCCGTTAACTTACTATAAGATTAAGATTAAAGAGCGTAAGAAGGGTGAAAGTGGAGTTGAGTAGGGAGTCTTCTTTTCTTAAGCGTACTTTTGCTTCATATTATAGGCGGAATGCTGTGCCTTCTCCTAGGAATATTAGTCGACGTGAATTTGGCTTCATCCTTTTTGATAGGGAGGGTATGATTCGACATTTATCCTTTAAGGATGAATCTGAGTTGAATGATTTTTTGAGGAAGAATGTTCCCTTGCATGCTTATTATTCTTCAGCTTATTATGAGAGTCCTGATGCTGAAAATATGGAGAATAAGGGTTGGTATGCTGCTGACTTAGTTTTCGATATTGATGCTGATCATATTCCAACGCCATGTAAGGAGGAGCATGATAAGTGGACTTGTTTGGATTGCGGTTTCTCTGCTAGGGGTATGGCTCCTGATAGTTGTCCTAATTGTGGTTCTAAGCGTTTGAAGGTGGAGTCTTGGCTTTGTGAATTATGTTTGGAGACTGCTAAGAGTGAAACTATTAAGCTTGTTGAGGATTTCTTGTTGTCTGATTTGGGTTTGTCTTTGAGTAAGATGTCCTTTAACTTTTCTGGTCATAGGGGGTATCATGTTCATGTTTTTGATGAAGTTGTTTTAGAGCTGTCTCAGGAGGCTAGGAGGGAGATAACTGATTATATTCGTGCTCAAGGTTTATCGCCTAGGTTTCATGGTTTCTCTAGGGTTTTTGTTAGTGAGAGTTTTCCCGATATGACTGATCCTGGTTGGAGGGGGAGGTTGGCTAGGGGTTTATATGATTTTATTAGTGGTGCTTCCTTTGATGATCTTAAGAGAGTTTTGGGTAAGAGTAGAGTTGCAAAGTTGATTTATGATAATAGAGATTTTATTTTAAGTAATTTGGGTAGTAGTCCTCCTAGATGGCCTAGTATTAGGGGTGTTTCTGTTTCAGCTTGGTCTAAGATTGCTCTTCATGTGGCTGGTATTCAGAGGTGTTATATTGATGAGCGTGTTACAACTGATATTAAGCGTTTGATGAGGCTTCCTGGGAGTATTCATGGTAAAACTGGGTTTAAGGTTCAATCTCTAACTTTTTCAGAGTTGGAGCGTTTTGATCCATTGAATGATGCTCTTGCATTTAGGAGGGGTGAGCTTAGAGTTCATGTTTCTAGTGCTCCTAGATTTGTTATTGGTGATGAAGAGTTTGGTCCCTTTGAGGATGTGGTTGTGGAGTTGCCTTTTCCAGCTGCAGTCTACCTGCTTTGTAAGGGTGCTGCTTCCTTAGTGGAGGAGTAGCTAACAAATATAACTTAGATTTATTTTAGTGTTTATGATGGTGTGTTGGCATGTATAGGATTCTTTTGAATGCATTGATGGATGAGTTGTCTGAGTCTGGTTTATCTCAGCTTCCCAGTGATTTTTACATTAATGTTCAAGCTTATCTACATAGTCTTAAGGATAAACTTGAAAGTGCCTCTGATATTGATGCAAAGTTAATTGAGGCTGAGGCTAAATTGGCTTCTGAAATTGTGAGTACTATTGTGGCTTTGAGGTTGAGGAAGATTTTAAAGCATCTTTTAAGTGGTAATTCTGGTCCTCCACCCAATCTCCTCGATGTGGAGCTGGAGGCTTTTGAGAAGATTTATGCTGCTGTTGAGGATTTCTTGGCTTTGGCTGAGAAGTTTGCTAGTTTAGAGAAGGGTGTCCTCGCGAAAAAAATATTAGTACGTTTCATCCGAGAGGTTCCTGCCTTTGTGGGGGCTGATTTGAAGACGTATGGGCCCTTTAAACCTGAGGATGTGGCGAACATACCTTTAATAAATGCGGAGGCTTTAGTTAGAAGGAAGATGGTTGAGATATTGGGGTGAGCGTGGTGAAGGTGCCTAAGATAATTCGTACATACTGCCCTAAGTGTAGAGCTTATACTGAGCATACGGTTAGCTTATATAAGGCTGGTAAGAGGAGGGCTCTTGCAGAGGGTGAGAGGCGTTTCGCTGCTAAGAAGAAGGGTTATGGTAGTAAGCGTAAGCCTGAGCAAAAGAGGTTTGCCAAGGTAACTAAGAAGCAAACTCTTAAGTTTACTTGTAGGGTATGTAAGTATACTTATCATAAGAAGGGTATTAGGGTTAAGAAGCTTGAGCTAGTTGAGGTGAGATGATGGTGCAGGCTAGTGTTAAGAAGAGGAAGATTCTTGTCCCTGAACCTAAAAGTAGGTTTATTGTTGTTAGTTGTCCTGATTGTGGTAATGAGCAAATTAGCTTTGATAGAGCTTCAATAGTTGTTAGATGTAGGGTTTGTAATAGAGTTTTAGTTAGACCTACTGGTGGGAAGGCAATTATTGAGGGTAAACTTGTTAGAGTGTTAGAGTAGTTGAGGTGAATTTTATGGTTAGAAGACGTAGGCGTCTCCCTGAGGTTGGAGAGCTTGTTATGGCAACTGTTGCAATGGTTTTCGATAGGGGGGCCTACGTTCTTTTAGATGAGTATGGTGGCATTGAGGGTTATGTTCCAATTGGAGAGGTTTCTTCAAGTTGGGTTCATAATATTAGGGATTTTCTTAGAGAGGGTAGAAAGGTTGTATTAAAGGTTATTCGAGTTAATGAGCGTAAGGGTCATGTTGATCTCTCCTTGAGGAGGGTTAGTGATAAGGAGCGTAAAGAGAAGATTTTAGAGTGGAAGAGGGCTCAGAGGGCTGAAAAGTTTCTTGAAATGGCTGCTGAACGTTTAGGGAAGTCTCTGGATGAAGCCTATGAAGTTGCTGGTTGGCCTTTAGAGGATTTTTATGGTGAGATTTTCGCTGGCTTTGAGGCTGCCGTCATGGAGGGTGAGAAGGCTTTAACTAAGGCTGGTGTTCCTGGGGATTGGGCTAAAGTTTTAACTGAATTGGCTAATGCTTATATTGAGCTTCCCGAGGTTAAGATTAGTGGTATTTTACAGTTGACTTCAACTAAGCGTAATGGTGTTGTGAATATTAAGAATGCTTTGCTTTCAGCTATGGAGGCTGGCAAGGAGTTTGATGTTAACTTCCGTGTATATACGGTTGGTGCGCCTAGGTATAGGATTGATATAAGGGCTAGAAACTATAAGTTGGCTGAGGCTGCATTGGATAGGATGGTTAAGGCTGCTTTAGAAACTATTAAGAAGCTTGGTGGGAAGGGTAGTTTTACTAGGATTTGAGGGATTAACTTTGCCTTGGCTTTTAAGGAAATGTGTTGAGTGTGGTAGATATACTCTTAAGCGTGATAAATGCCCCTATTGTGGTGGACGTGTTAGAATTCCTCATCCAGCTAAGTTTTCACCTGATGATAGGTATTCTAAGTATAGAAGGTTGATGAAAAAGCTTGCTGAGAAAAGTTAACTTTCAGGATATTTTATCTCATATATGAATATGAATCCATTGGATGACTGGAATACTAGTTCAAAGTTTTCTGGTTCTGGTATGTCTATTCCAAAGGTTTTCCATACCTCTCTTCTGGTTGAGAATAATAGTCTATATAGGGTTGCATTAGAGGCTTTTGGTCCTCCTGGAACTTGTATTCCTCTTTCACGATATGTTTTTATGTAGTCTGATGCATTGAAGCCTGCTATTCTTATCATCCAGTATGATTTGGCGAAGTCTCCATATCCTCTTCCATGGAGTAGGAATCCTGTTTGTGGGTCGAAGGTTTCGAAGACTACTACGTGTGTTACTCCCATTTTCTTGAATATTTCTAGTGCTATTGTTTCATTTGACATGAAGGCTATTGCTACGTTTTTGATTTGGGTGCCATTTAGTGTTGCGTTGTCGCATATTGATGTTTTATTTCCTAGGGTTGTAATCCAGTATCCATAGTCCCACCATGATGCAACTACTGCGTTGTCTGGTAGGTTTACTCTCATCCATAGTAGGGCTTCTATCCAGTCTTGATATTTTGTTCCCCCTGGCACTCCTCCGCATGATACTATGGTTGGAGGTGAATATGCAATTGCTCTCCATGATGTAACTGTTATCATTAGTATTAATGTTGTTATTATTAGTATCCATGCACTTCCTCCTCTACCTCTTCTGAAAATCATTTTTCTACGTCTCGTTGTTCTAGCTTCTTTTCGCATTATTATGTCTATGTGTGGTTTTAGAATGCTTACTAGACTTAATGCACCGAGTATGCTGAATAATGGTGCTGCTAGCATTATTAATCTGATCATGGATGATGCGAAGTATATGGCTGCTAATCCACCTACAGCCATTAATATTTCATTTTCTTTTCCACGTTTGAAGGCTAGGTATACTCCAATGGGTGCTAGGATGATTAGTATTTGATAGTCTAGGAACATGTATGCCCATGTGGGGGCTCTATGCTCTGCTACTGATGCAACTAGTGGTTGTGCTTCTTTTATGAATGGATTTATTACTGCTAGGATTCTTCCTGTAAGTGCTTTTAAGTAGCCTTTAGCCTCAAATATGTATATTCCCAGTCCTATTACGCCGAGTATTGTTGTTAGACTTATTGCCTTTAATTTTACGTCTAAATCTGCTTCTAGGACGTCTTTTATTGATAATACAACTATTGTTAGCATGGGCAGCATTGTTCCAAAGCTTACTAGGTATTTATGTGCGAAGTATTGGATTTGACCTGCTAGGGTTAATCCTACTCCCATTGTTAATGCATAGGTTATCAGTAGCTTTCTAGAATATTTCCCTAGGATTATCATTACTAATGCATATAATGCGTATAGGTTTAGTAGGTATATTCCTCCTCCCCATGATATCAGCATGTATGCTAATGATGCTCCTGATAGGGCTGCAGAAATTGTAGTGAAGATGGTTGAAGTGCTTTTCATGGCTTTAACCCAGAAGTATAGTGATAGGGTCATGGCGAAGAATCCGACGCTTTCAGTGTCGTAGAAGCCTGCTGATGTTCTGGTTATGAATGCTGGAATTGTGGCTAGGAAGAGTCCGGAGAATATTCCAGTGGTTTCTCCACCTATTTCTCTACCTGTTAGATAGGTGATTACTGCTGATAATGCGCCTAGTAGTGCTGGTAGTACTGCGCATACTTGCATTATTGATGCTTCTATTCCTAGGGCTTGTGCGAGTAGGTAGAAGAAGGCTCCAGTGAAGGGTACGCCTGGATAGGATGTTCTAGGTATGTTTCTTCCATATGGGTACCAGCTAAATTCATCATACCATGAAAACCATGATTGAAATCCATTATTCACTATATATTCGGTTACACGGTATTGGAAGTATGGGTCGTATCCGCTTAGCCAGTATCCCCATTTTAATGGGAATAATCTTATTCCAAGTGCAATTACGAAAATTAATATAATCATACATGCAGTTACAATTTTTCCTATTACCTCTATGTTCCTAAAGTATTCGATTGAGAGCCTTGTCTTCAAGGTCCTTAACAATAATTTGCCCTCCCTAAACATAAATGTTTGAAAAACTTTAAATATTATCGGTTTCTCCTTTATGAAAAGGAGGCTGGAGTGTGTATCAGCGCCAAATTCAGTAGCCTTCCTATCTATGTGCTTGTACATTGGTTTGAGCAGGGGACTTGAAGATAAATTTATGGGGGATTAATTATGGGTGTAGTTGGTGTTATTAGTAAGGAGTATCGTGGAGCTGAGCTTGAGAGGGAGATTTTTGATTGGTGGAATAAGAATAATATCTATGAAAAGGTTAAGAATTTAAGGTTGAATAAGCCGAAATTCTATTTTCTCGATGGTCCACCATATGTAACTAATCCCATTCATGTTGGCACTGCTTGGAATAAGGTGCTTAAGGATACTTTTCTACGCTACTTTAGGATGCGTGGATATAATGTTAGGGATCAACCTGGATATGATATGCATGGTCTCCCAATAGAGGTTATGGTGGAGAAGAAGCTTGGCTTGAAGACTAAGAAGGATATTGAGAAGCTTGGTATAAGGAAGTTTGTTGAGGAGTGTAAGCAGTATGCATTGGAGCATTTGAAGGTTTTAGAGAAACAGTTTAAGGATTTAGGTGTATGGATGGATTGGGATTCACCTTACATGACTATTACTAGGGATTATATTGAGGCTGAGTGGTGGGTTGTTAAGAAGGCTGAGGAGAAGGGTTTACTTGCTGAGGGATACATGGTTTTCCATTGGTGTCCTAGATGTGAAACTGTTCTTTCAGGTTATGAGGTGACTGAGGAGTATCGAGTTGTTAGGGATCCATCCATATATGTGAAGTTTCCAGTGGAGGGTAAAGATAAGGAGTATATTTTAATTTGGACTACTACTCCATGGACTCTGCCTGCTAATGTCGCTGTTATGGTTCATCCAGACTACACTTATGTTAAGGTTAGAGTTAATGATGAAATCTACATTTTAGCTGAGGCTAGATGTGAGGCTGTGTTTAGTGAGGTTGGAGTGTCTTATGAGATTATTGAGAGATTTCCAGGTAGAGATCTTGAGGGTTTAAAGTATGTTCCTCCTCTTCTAGATGAGGTTGAAGTTCAAAGGAAGATTCGCGGTGTTCATAGAGTTGTTTTGAGCAGTGAATTTGTTACTATGGAGGAGGGTACTGGTTGTGTTCATTCTGCTCCAGGTCATGGTGAGGAGGATTTCATTGTTGGTTTAGAGTATAATTTACCTGTTGTTTCACCTGTGGATGAAGCTGGGAGATTTACTGGTGAAGCTGGGAAGTATGCTGGTAAGCTTATTTGGGATGCTAATGAGGAGATAATTGAGGATTTGAAGAGGAAAAACTTGCTTTTGCATAGGGGTTGGATTCAGCATAGATATCCACATTGCTGGCGGTGTAAGACTCCTCTTCTTTTGAGAGCTACTCATCAATGGTTCATTAAGGTTCCAGATATTAGGGATAAGCTTTTAGAGGAGAATGATAGGGTTGTCTGGGTTCCAGAGTGGGCTGGGAGTAATAGGTTTAGGAATTGGCTTTTGAATGTTAGGAATTGGGTTATATCAAGGCAGAGATATTGGGGTACTCCTCTACCAATTTGGATTTGTAAGAAGTGTGGTAAAAGGGAGGTTATTGGATCTATTGCTGAGTTGAAGAGGAAGGCTTTGAAGGCTCCAGAGATATTTGAGTTGCATAGGCCTTGGATTGATGAAGTTGTGCTTAAATGTGAATGTGGAGGGGAGATGTATAGAGTTCCTGATACAATTGATGTTTGGATGGATTCAAGTGTTGCTTCATGGGCTTGTCTTGGTTTTCCATCTAATAGAGAGGAGTTTGAGAAGTGGTGGCCTGCAGACTTAATTTTGGAGGGTCCTGATCAAACTAGAGGTTGGTTTTACACTTTGCTTGTCAGTAGCTTCATAGGCTTCAATATGGCTCCCTATCGACGTGTATTGATGCATGGATGGTCTCTCGATCAGCAGGGTAGAGCTATGCATAAGTCCCTTGGAAATGTAATTTATCCAGAGGAGGTTTTCTCCAAGTATTGTCGTGATGCTTTCAGATGGTATGAGCTTCAATGTACTCCTTGGGAGGATCTACGCTTTTCAATGAAAGAGGTTGGAGAGATATTTAGGGTTTTAAAGATAATGTGGAATGCATATTACTTTGCCAGTCTCTATATGAATTTAGATAAGTTTAATCCTACAGTTCACACTCTTGAAGAGGTTAAAAGTTATCTTCAACCTGAAGATTTATGGCTTCTAAGCAAAACTCAGATGTTAATAAAGCAGGTTACTGATGCCATGGATAAACTCTATGTTCATGAAGCTGCAAGGGCTTTGAGGAATTTTATTGTTGAGGATGTGAGTAGATGGTATATTAAGTTGATTAGGAGGAGAACGTGGATTGAACATGAGGATCCAAGTAAAAATGCAGTTTATGCAACTCTTTACTATGTTTTATTGACTTTTCTGAAGTTGGCTGCACCCATAATTCCCTTCATAACTGAGAAGCTTTATCAGGATATGTTTAGACCTGCGGATGAAAGTTTGCCTGAGAGTATTCATATGTGTGATTGGCCGGTTGTGCTGACTGAATTTGTTGATGAAAATAGAATTGAGTATATGAGTGTTGTAAAGTCAATTGTTGAGGCTTCAATTAGTGCTAGGCAGAGTGCTAGAATAAAGTTGAGGCATCCATTAAGGGAGCTAGTTGTTCTCAGTGATGATTCTAGAGTTAAGGTTGCAGTTGAATTCTTCAAGAATGTTCTATATGAGCAAGCTAATGTGAAGGAGGTAAAAGTTTTACCTAGAGATCATGAGCATGAATTTATGAGAATTAGGATTGCTCCCAATCCAGCAGTTTTAGGTCCAAAATTGAAGGATAAGATGCATCTTCTATCTAAGCTATTGGAAACTATTGATCCAAGAGAGGTTAAGGATGCATTGGAGAGGGATGGAGTTTATAGAGTTACATTGAATGGTGAGTCCTTTGATTTAACTAGTGAAGATTTAAAGATAGTTGAGGAGGTTGCTGAGGGCTACGTTAAATCGTCATTTGGCTTAGGAGTTGTATACTTGAATGTAAAGTTGACTGAGGAGCTAGTAGCTGAGGGATTGGCTAGGGAGGTTGTTAGACGTTTACAGGAGATGAGGAAGGAATTGGATCTGCCCATTGAAGCATACATTAATGCTTATGTTGCTACTCCCAATCAAGAAACGTTGAATATGCTTAAGTTAATGGAGTGGTATATTCTACGTGAAGTTAGAGTTAAAGAACTCGTATTAACTGCTCGCTCACCGCCATATAAGGCAGCCTACGAGAAGTTGTGGAGAATTGATGGTGAGGAGTATCGAATGGGTATAACTCCAATATAATTGGCGATAAAATGAAGAAGCTTGGCTTTATAGTTAATCCTATTGCAGGTATGGGGGGTAGGGTTGGACTTAAGGGTACTGATGGTGATGAAATCTTAGAGTTAGCGATAAGATTGGGAGCCAAGCCCATAGCTCCTGAGAGAGCTAAAGAAATGCTTTTTGAATTGAAGAAGCTTGGCTTTGATTTAGAATTGATAACTTATCCTAGAGTTATGGGTGAGTTTGAGGCTAGGGAGTGTGGTTTTAATCCAGTTGTGATTGGAGAGATTGGTGAGAGGACGAGTAGAGATGATACTATTAGAGCTGCTAGAGATATGGTTGAGCTTGGTGTTGACTTAATAGTTTTTTGTGGTGGTGATGGAACCGCGAGGGATGTTTGTGAGGCGATTGATAAGCGTGTTCCCGTTTTAGGTGTGCCCACTGGAGTTAAAATGCATAGTGCTGTTTTTGCAGTGAATCCAAGGGTTGCTGCTAGGATAGTGGTTGATTTTCTTAAGGGTTTTCTTCCATTGAGGGATGGTGAGGTCATGGATGTGGATGAAGAGGCGTTTAGGAGGGGTTTTGTTTCAGCTAAGCTTTATGGATATTTGCTGGTTCCATATGAGCCAAATTTCATTCAGGGTGCTAAGGCTCCTAGTCCTCAAACTGATGATGAGCGTGAGAATCAGCTTGCAATTGCTAGATATTTTGTGGAGCGGATGGATGATGATACAATCTATATTCTTGGTCCCGGTTCCACTATTAAGGCTGTAGCTGATGTTCTTAATATTCCTAAAACTTTGCTTGGAGTGGACATTGTTTATAGAGGGAAGCTACTGGCTTCAGATGTCAATGAGAAGAAGCTTCTTGATATCATTAAAAGGTTTGATGGAAGGTGTGTTATTGTTGTTACGCCAATAGGTAATCAAGGCTTCATTTTTGGTAGGGGTAATCAGCAAATTAGCCCTGAGGTTATTAAATCGATTGGTAGGGATAACATTGTTGTTCTTGCTACACGTTATAAGCTTTCTACTATTCCCTGTTTACGTGTTGATACTGGTGATGTTGAGGTTGATGATTTATTGAAGGGTTATATGCGTGTTATAGTTGATTATGGTGAAGAAAAAATTGTAAGAGTTGCTTAGGCTTCCTCTAGCTCTTTCTTTACAAATTCAGCATAGTCTTTAGCGGTTAGGAGATCTTTAATTTCATCTTTTAGGTTTGTTGGTTTTAATAGTGCTATCCATCCTTCTCCATAGGGGTCCTCATTTATTAGTTCAGGGCTATTTTCTAGTTCAGTGTTAACTTCAATTATTTCTCCACTTATGGGGCTATATACTTCGGATACTGCTTTTACTGATTCGATTGTGCCTATAGCTTCCATTTTCTTGATTTCTTTACCCTTTTCAGGTAGTTCTACATAGACTATGTCTCTTAGTTGTTTTTGGGCGTAATCTGTTATTCCTATTCTAACTAGGTCGCCTTCAATTTTAGCCCATTCATGCTTCTCAGTGTAGTATAGGTCTTCTTTTATTTCATATTCATTTACCTTCAATTTTCCTCCTCCTGCCATACTTGGTTGGGTCATAGAATGGCCATTCCACTATCTTGGCTTTAACTCTTTTTCCCCTTATATCGACTTCGATTTCTGTTTCTGGTTGTGAGTATTCTGTTTTTACATATCCCATTCCTATTCCAATTTTTAGTAGGGGTGAGTATGTTCCACTGGTTAGGGTGCCTATTTTATCTTCTCCTATGTATAGGTTGTAGTGTGGTCTGGGGATTCCTCTACCTATCATTTTTATTCCTATTCTTATTTTCTCTACACCTTTTTCAGATTGTTTGAGTAATGCTTCTTTTCCAATGAATTCTCCTTTTTCAAATTTTACTACCCAGTCTAGCTTTGCTTCGAGGGGTGTGATGTTTTCATCTATATCGTTTCCATATAATGGTAGTCCTGCTTCTAGTCTTAGGGTATCTCTTGCACCTAGTCCACAATCTTTTATGCCGAATTCCTTTCCTGCCTCTATAATTTTATTGTATACTTCTATTGCTTTTTGAGGTTTGTTTAATGGTACCTTCCATAGGGTTATTTCAAAGCCGTCTTCACCAGTGTATCCTGACCTTGTAATTATGATGTCTAGATCTGAAATTTTAGCTGTAGTTATTCTCCAGTGTCTTAGTTTGCTTAGGTTTGTTTCTACTAGTTTTTGTAGTGTTTTTTCTGCTAGGGGGCCTTGAAGTGCAAGCATGGGGACTTGATCTGAAACGTCTTCAACTTTTACATTGAATTTCTTTGAATGCTCCTTAAGCCAGTTATATATTTTTTCTCGATTTGATGCATTGCAGACTAGTAAGTATTTCTCTTCTTCTAGTCTAAGTAGCATGGCGTCATCTTTTATTCCGCCTGAAGGATTACATATTAACGTGTAGTGTAGTCTTTTTACTCTTAATTTTTCAACATTGTTTGTTGTTACGTATTGGAGGAAGTTTAATGAGTCTTTACCTGTTATGAGCATTCTACCCATGTGGGTTACATCGAATATGCCTACTGCATTCCTAACTGCTAGATGTTCTTCAATTATGCTTGTGAACCAAACGGGCATGTGCCATCCTACAAATTCTATCATTTTTGCTCCTTTTTTGACGAAAAGGTCATGTAGGTGGGTTTTTTTAAGCAGAGTCTTACCCCTACTCTAATTTATTATTCTTATTTTTAAATCATTGGTTTGATTGTTAGCTTTCTTCTGGGTCTCTTATGCCCTCTTCTGTTATTATGAACATTGCTTCTGCTTCTGGCAGGTATGGACTGTCTACTAGTCTAGCAATTCTCCTATTCCCCTTAGATTTTCTCAGGTATATTCTTGCTCCAGGTACATGGAATAATACGTGTCCTCCAACAGCTGTTGTTGGGTCTCCGAAGAATGTGTCTGGTCTTGCCATTACTTGATTTGTTATGAATACTGCTATGTTGAATACATCTGCTAGTCTTGCTAGAGTGTGTAGGTGTCTGTTTAGTTTTTGTTGTCTTTCAGCTAGATTTTCTCTTCCCGGATATTCTGCTCTGAAGTGTCCTGTGACGCTGTCTACTATTACTAGTTTAATGCCTTCTTCTTCAATTATTTCCTTGGCTTGTTCTGCTATTAGCATTTGATGGTCGCTGTTGTATGCTCTTGCAAATATTATGTTTTTCAGTGTTTCTTTTGTGTCTAGGCCTACTGCATTTGCCATTGCTACTATTCTTTCAGGTCTAAAGGTTCCTTCACAGTCTATGTAGAGTGTTTTTCCATTTAGTCCTCCTGCTTCTACTGGTAGTTGAACGTTTACTGCTAGTTGGTGGGCTAATTGTGTTTTTCCGCTTCCAAATTCACCGAATACTTCGGTTATTGTCTGTGTTTCTACTCCTCCTCCTAGTAGTTTGTCTAGGTTTCTGCTTCCAGTTGTTATTCTGCTTACCTTTAGTCTTTGCTCGTAGATTATGTCTGCTGTTTTGAAGCCTATGTCTAATGCTTTTCTTGCTGCTATGATTATTTTTTGGGCTGCTCTTTCTGATAGTCCTGTGGCTGCTGATAGTTCTCCTGGTGTTGCTACTGCTATTGATTCTAGGGATTTGTATCCTGAGGCTACTAGTTTTTCAGCTGTGGCTGGCCCTACACCTGGTAGGTCTTGTAGGCTTTTCATTTTCTTTAATGTGAATTCGCTTATTTACTGCACCCCCATTTTATCTTATTGTTTTCTCCTAATTAAAGCTCCCACTTTTGTAAATATTCTTCTTGTCTTGGTGTTAATTTGTCGATTTCTATACCTAAACTTTCTAGTTTAAGTTTTGCAACTTTCATGTCTATTTGCTTTGGAACTAGGTAGACTTTTGCTTCTAATTTTCCCTTATTTTCGACTAGGTATTCTATTGATAGTGCTTGGTTTGAGAATGACATGTCCATTACTTCGCTTGGATGGCCTTCTGCTGCTGCTAGGTTTACTAGTCTTCCTTCAGCTAGGAGGTATAGTTTTCTGCCATTTTGTAGGGTGTATTCTTCTACGTGGGGTCTGATTTTTCTCTTTTTTACTGATAGTTTTTCTAGGTCTTTTATGTTTATTTCAACGTTGAAGTGTCCGCTGTTTGCTAGTATTGCTCCATTTTTCATTTTCTTGAAATGTTCTTCTCTTATTACGTCAATGTTTCCTGTGGCTGTTATGAATATGTCTCCTATTTCTGCTGCTTTACTCATTGGCATCACTCTGTATCCATCCATTACTGCTTCTAGTGCTCTTAGTGGATCTACTTCCGTTATTATTACGTTGGCTCCCATTCCCTTTGCTCTCATGGCTATTCCTCTACCGCACCATCCATAGCCTGCTACAACTACGTTTTTTCCTGCTAGTAGTACGTGTGTTGCTCTCATTATTCCATCTATGGTGCTTTGCCCTGTTCCATATCTATTGTCGAATAGGTATTTTGTAAGGGCGTTGTTTACGGCTATTATTGGATATTTTAGTGCTCCCTCTTTTTCCATGGCTTTTATTCTTATTACTCCTGTTGTTGTTTCCTCTGTTCCTCCAATGGTGTTTTCTATGTAGTTTTCTTTGTGTGCTGTTACTGTTAGGTCTGCTCCATCGTCCATTGTTATGTGTGGTTTGTGTTTTAATGCTAGTCTTATGCATTCAAAGTATTCTTCTTCGCTTTGCCCTCTCCATGCATATACGTGTACTCCTTCTTCAACTAGTGCTGCTGCTACTTCATCTTGTGTTGATAGTGGATTTGATGCACTTAATGTGATTTCAGCTCCTCCTGCTAGGAGTGTTTTCATTAGGACTGCTGTTTCCTTTGTTACGTGTAGGCATGCGCTTATCTTTATTCCGTTTAATGGTTTTTCTTTGTTGAATCTTTCTCTTATTTTCATTAGTACTGGCATTTTGCTTTCTGCCCATTCTATTTGTCTTCTTCCTTCTTCGGCTAGGTTTAAATCTTTAATTTTGAATTTCATTTTGCTTCTCCCTCATGTAATCTTTCTAGTAGATTGTCTTTTACTTTCTCTACTTCCCTTAATATCCATTCTTCATCTACTGTTTTTATTTGGTGGTTTTCCATGATTATTTTGCCGTTTATTATTACATCTCTTACATCTAGGCTTCTCACTGCATATACTATGTGACTTACTTCGTTGAATAGTGGTTTTAGGTGTGGTTTTTGGAGTTCAATTGTTATTAGATCTGCTTTTTTACCTTTTTCAATGGAGCCTATTTGGCTTTCCCAGCTTAATGCTTTTGCTCCATTTATTGTTGCCATTTTCAATGCTTCTTCAGCTTTTATTGCTGTTGGGTTTAGGAGTACGCCTTTTTGTAGGAGTGCGGCTATTTTCATTGTTTCAAACATGTCTAGGAGGTTGTTGGAGCAGGCGCTATCTGTTCCTAGTGCGACTACTATGTTGTTTTTTAATAGTTTTTCAATTGGACTTATCCCTGATGCTAGTTTCAAGTTGCTTATTGGGTTGTGGGCGACTTTTACTTTGTTTTTGCTTAGGATTTTTATGTCTTCTTCAGTTAGCCAGACGCAGTGGGCTGCAATTACATCTTCTTTGAGTACGTTTAGGCTTTGAAGGTACTCTATTATTCCTCCCCTTATTTTTACTTTGAAGTTTTCTTCAATTTTCTTTGCTTCATCCTTTGTTTCAGCTAGATGGATGTGCCATATTGCTTTTTCATAGTCTTTTTCTGCTTTTTCATTTATTTTGTCGGCGTATTCTCTTAGTTTTACCATGTACTCTGGGCTTACTGTATAGGGTGCGTGGGGTGATATGGCTGCTCTTATTCGCCAATTATCTTTTCCATGCCAGTTTCTTATTAGGTGGTCTAGTCTTTCTATGTCTTCTTTCTCTCTCCAGCTGAAGCATACATGTGAGATTACTCCTCTTAATCCTGTTTCATATATTGCTTTTGCTTCATTGTAGTCTGGATAGTAGTGATACATGGTGTTCACTGTTGTTGTTCCCATTTTAATGGCTTCTATTGAGGCTAGTAGTGCTCCAATGTATACGTCTTTACTGGTCATTTTGCTTTCTAGGGGCCAAATCCATTTTTCAAGCCATTCATGTAGCATTAAGTCGTCGGCGTATCCTCTTAGGAGGCTCATGGCCATGTGTGTATGGGCGTTTATTAATCCGGGTAGTACTATGCAGTTGGATGCATCGATTACTTCATATCCACTATATTTTGGTTTTATTTCATCGTATTTTCCTAGGTCTATTATTTCTTCTCCTTCAATCACTATTGCTCCATTTTTGATGATTCCATGCTTACTCATGGTGACTATTGATTTTCCATGTATAATATACTCCAATTTATTCACCATATTTATATTGGACTTTTAATTTAATAGGTTAAGTCGCAGAAAACTTTATGTTTAAGGTTGACTTCATGATGGCTGGTGGCTTTCATATGAAGTCTGTTAGTGATTGGAGTTATGAGGAACTCTTAGATAGAGCATTGTCTATGGTTCCTAAGAAGACTACTAAAGGTGAGCGTTTCAAGATTCCTTCAGCAATTATTACGATTGTTGGTAATAGGACTATTTTACATAACTTTAAGGATATATGTGAAGTTTTTAATAGGGATGCGAAGCATGTGGCTAGGTTTATTTTAAGAGAGATTGGTACTGCTGGGGATATTGAGGATACTAGGCTTGTGCTTCAAGGCAGGTTTTCAAGGACTACTCTGAATAATGTTATTGAGCGTTATGCTAAATACTTTGTAATTTGCCCTGTATGTAAGGCTCCTGACACCTATCTTACTAAGGAGAGAAGGGTTTACATATTGGTTTGCACCGCCTGTGGTGCTAGGACAAGTGTGTCTGCTGGTAGATTTTAGAAAATTAAATTAGTTTTACATAGATTAGATTATGTTGGTGTAACATTGTGTCTAATAGTGATAGCGCTGAGGATGTGAAGCGTTTTTACATAAATGTTTGGATTAGAGGTAAGGATGTGATGGTTGCTGTTTGTGATGCTGAGCTTTTAGGTAAGACTCTTAGAGAGGGTGCATTAAAGCTGGAGGTTAAGGAGAGTTTTTATGGTGGTAGACTTGTATCTTTGGAGGAGGCGTTAGATATACTTAGAGGTGCCTCCATTGGGAATCTTGTGGGGAGAAATATTGTTGCTAATGCGATTAGAGAGGGTTTGATTCATGAGGATGCTGTTTTATGGATTGGTGATCAGCCGCATGCACAGTTTATCAATATAATTTAGGTTTATGGGTGTGTTTTATATGGTAAGGTTTTGTGCTATTTGCGGTAAAGTTCCATCTGGAAGTGAATCTTTAATTGATAATTTATGCTGGGATTGCTATAGAGATAAGCATAGGCTTATTAATGCTCCGAAGAGTGTGGAGGTTGAGATTTGTAGGCATTGTTATTCTTATAGATTGAATAGGAGGTGGATTCAGCCTAGAGGTGATGTTGACCCTATTTTTGCTGCTGCTATTGAAGTGGTTAAGAGCCGTGTTTCTCTTAATGGAACTGGGGTTTTTGAGGTTTCACCCTTAGAGATGGTTGATAGGAATAGGGTGAAGGTTAAGGTTTCTGCTTTGGGAACTGTTCATCCTGATATTCCTAAGTATAGGGAGGAGGTTGTTGTTGAGGTAATGTTAAAGTATGTTTCATGTCCAGTTTGCATTAAGATTGCCTCTAAATATTATATTGCTACTCTTCAGATAAGGGCTGATAGGAGGAGTATTTCTAGGAGTGAGCTTGAAGAGTTAGTTGGCTTAATTGAGAATGTTGTTTTGAGAGAGTTGAAAACTGATAAGTCTGCATATGTTGTTGAGTTTTCTGAGGTGGATGGGGGTTTAGACTTAAAATTTGCTAATACTCGTGTTGCGAGATTGATTGCTTCGAAGATTAGAGAGAGGACTGGGGCTTCTATAAAGGAGACCTTTAAAGTTATTGGTTTTAATAGGTCTAGTGGTAAGAGACTTTCTAGGTTGACTATTTCCCTTCGCTTACCTCCATTTTCTCTTAATGATATTATTAGGGTTGATGATGAAATATTGTTGTTGAAGGATTTTAGGGGTGGCAAATTTATTGCTGTTAATTTGGCTTCTTGGAGTAAGATTTCATTTTCCCCTAAATTATTGTCATCTAAGAATGTTGTTAGAATTGATTCCCTCCATAACTTGCCTCGAGGTTTAGTTGTTTCTGTTCAAGGTGACTTTCTCCAGCTAATGGATTTATCTTCATATGAAATTTATGAGGTGGCTAAGCCTGTTGAATTGGATTTGAAGAGTGGTGATGAAGTTCAATTCATAAAGTTGGAGGATAAAATTTTCATAGCCAATCTACTTTAGCATCTTAAGGTTAGTCTAAGTGGTTAACAATTAGATTATTAAGTTAATTGTCTAATTATTGGATGGTGATAATTTGGGTAGAAGAAGGAGGAGAAGGTCAATAGAGGAAACCTCTGAGTTGAGAGTGCCAGCTGAAGGTGAAATTTTAGGTATCATAGTTCAGCTTCTAGGCTTTGATAGAGCTAAGGTGAAATGTGCTGATGGATATACACGTGTATGTAGGATTCCAGGTAGATATAGGAAGAGAATGTGGATGAGGGAGGGTGACATAGTATTAATTGTGCCATGGGATTTCCAGTTTGAGACACGTGGAGATATTGTTTGGAGATATACTAAGGATGAAGTGTATAAGTTGAGGAATCAAGGCTTAATTCCTGAGGATTTAGAGCTTGAGTACTAGTGTTAGTGGAGAGTTAATTGATGCATGAGAATGAAGAGTATGAGAAGCTTCGTAGAATTGAGATTGAGAGGATAGATAAGAGGCGTGTTAAGCGTATTAAGGATGAAGACTTCTATGAGACTCTTGAGGAGGTTTTTGATAAGCTTACCTTGATGGCTCTCTATGAGCTGATTAATAAGGGCTATATACATGTCATGTATGGGGTTGTTAATGCTGGTAAGGAGGCTAGAGTTTACTGGGCTGAGGATGCTAAGGGTAATGATGTTGCTGTGAAGATTTATTTGACTGCTTCAGCTGAGTTTAGACGTAGTATCCTAATGTATATTGAGGGTGATCCTAGATTTACTAGGGTTAAGCGTGATACTCGTTCAATAATATATGTTTGGGCTAGGAAGGAGTTTAAGAATCTTCAAAGGGCTTTTAATGCTGGAGTTAGGGTTCCTGAGCCATATGCTGTTAACAAGAATATTCTTGTTATGGAGTTTATTGGTGAGGATGGTGTTCCAGCTCCATTATTGAAGGATTATCTTCCACCTAACCTTGAAGAATTCTTTTTGAAGGTTTTAAATTATGTGAAGTTATTGTATAGTAAGGCTAATTTGGTTCATGCTGATTTGAGTGAGTATAATATTATGGTTTGGAATGATGAGCCTGTTTTCATTGATATTGGACAGGCAGTTCTTTTGAGTCATCCTATGGCTGAGGAGTTTCTTGTTAGGGATTTGGATAATTTGTTACGCTTCTTTTATAGGAATAATGTTGAGGTGCCTGAATTAGGGGAGGTTTTAAGATGGGTGAAGGGGCAGGGAAGTATATAGTCAGGGATTATGTTAATGTTTCTCCAGATAGAATTGGAGTTATAATTGGGAATAGGGGTAGGGTTAAGAGGGAGATTGAGGATAGGACTGGTGTAAAGCTTATTGTTGATTCTTCCTCTAGCTCTGTTACTATTGAGTTGGATACTTCTAAGTCTGATTTTGTAAATTTGCTTAAGGCTAAGAATATTATTATGGCTATTTCTTATGGTTTTAGTCCTGAGAAGGCTTTTAGATTGCTTGATGAGGATCAGATTTTAGATATAATTGATTTGACTCAGTATGGTGATTCGAAGAATAGTTTGGCTAGGATTAAGGGTAGAATTATTGGTGAGCGTGGTAAGACTAGGAGAATTATTGAGGAGTATACTGGTGTTTATCTCTCGATTTATGATAATTATGTTGCAATTATTGGTGATTATGAGCATGCTGTTGTGGCTAGGCATGCTGTTCAAATGTTAGCTAATGGTGCTCAGCATAGAACAGTGTATAATTATCTTCAGAGGGAGAGGCGGAGATTGAAGCGTATGGAATTTGAGTTGTGGAGGAAGCCTTGGTGAAGCGTCAAATTAAATAGGTTAATGTTCTTATATGTTGATGGTGTTTAGAGGTGTCACAGGAAGTATATGAAGCAATAAGTCCAGCGGATTTTTTTACAGGAATAGGGACATAGCTGGATTTGATAATCCAGTTAGGGCAACCTATACTATTATTAGGGAATTAGTGGAGAATGCGTTAGATGCATGTGAAACTCATGGTATTTTACCGGATATTTTCGTTAGGTTGACTCCTGAGGAGAGAGTTAATGTTTATAGGATTAGAGTTGAGGATAATGGATGCGGTGTTCCTAAGGAGTATATT
>JANZKD010000017.1 GCA_025061245.1 Candidatus Culexmicrobium profundum | reverse complement strand
TAGGACTATGTCTGGTTTGTAGTATAGTTTTTCTATTTTTTCTTCTGGGTTTATTACCTCCATCATGTCTAGGATTGAGTATATTCCTTG
Source organism: Candidatus Culexmicrobium profundum (assembly GCA_025061245.1). GTDB lineage: Archaea > Thermoproteota > Methanomethylicia > Culexarchaeales > Culexmicrobiaceae > Culexmicrobium_A > Culexmicrobium_A profundum. The sequence continues at coordinate 20,056 of JANZKD010000017.1, read as the reverse complement.
TTTTTGTGCTTCTAGTATTGCTTTTTCAATTGTTGCTTTGGATGATACTCCTAGTATGCATACTGCGTCTGCTGTTGCATCTGCTGCTTCTTTTACTTCTATTCTTCCTACATCCATTGTTTTTAGGTCTGCTATTATGAAGGCTTCTGGTCTTACTTCTCTTATTTTCTCTATGACTTTTACTCCGTGGGCTTTTATTAGTGGTGTTCCTGCTTCTAGTATTAGTCTTTCTCTCTTGGGTAGTTGTTCTACTATTTTTATGATTTTATCTATGTTGTCTATGTCTAGTGCTACTTGTAGGTAGGGTGGATTCCATAGTCTCTGTACTTTGAATCCCATTATTGGATGGGTTGCTCTATCCTTCTCCTTTAATATTTTGCTGATGTTTGGATATTTCTTTAATGCTCTTCTTATTGCTAGTTTTGTTGCCCCATAGTTGAATTGATATATTTTCCTATAGTTTTTGGCTTTTGGATGGATGAAGACTGATGCTATTACAACCCATTCTTCACATTTTTCTATGGGAATTATTCCTTCTTCAACTGCATCTGCAACTGCCTTTGCAACTGCTGTTTGGGCTGGACCGAATATCTTGTTTGCATCCTCTAGATTTCTAATAGTCACTTTTGGGATTACTATTGTGCTTGGTTTTACTGGTAGGTTTGGTCTTATTACTGCTAGTAGTGGTGTGTGTCCTGCTGAGAGTTGTGATAATGCGTTTGCAAAGGCTATTCCAGCTGGACCTGACTTGCTTCCTATTATTAAGTCAACATGTGCTACTTCTGCTCCAGAGCCTATTAATGCTTCACCAATATAAAATTCAATATTGCTTGGAGAATTCTTCTCATTCAATTATTATCCCCAACATCAGTTATGGCTTGTTGATATTAAATAATTATCTAAATTTAATGTTGATGGGGATGGATGGTCCCGCCGGCCGGATTTGAACCGGCGACCCCCCGGTTTCCACGGCTGACGCACGTTCATTCAAGGGCTTAACGCCCAGTTACGTGCGCGCAGAGCTACAGCCGGGTGCTCTACCACTAAGCTACGGCGGGTCTCATTGTCTTTAAATATGTTTTTAGGCTTTAAATTTTTCTCGTCCCTTTCATATTATTGCTGTTTTGTGGAGTAAAGTTATTGTGAATCTTTATTTAATATATGTCGATGGTGGTAGGGTGGATGAGCTTAGATGTATTCTTTGAGGCTAGGAGTATTGCGGTTATAGGTGCTTCTAGGGAGCCTGGAAAGATTGGTCATGAAATATTGAGAAGTCTCATTGATGGTGGTTTTAGGGGAAATATTTATCCAGTTAATCCTAAGTACTCTGAGGTTCTTGGCTTAAAATGCTTTAATAGTGTTTTAAGTATTCCAGATGATGTGGAGTTGGCTGTTCTTGCAATTCCAGCTAGGATTATTCCCCGAGTGGTTGAGGAGTGTGGCTTGAAGGGGGTTAAGGGTGTAGTTGTGATTTCAGGTGGTTTTAGTGAGTCTGGTGGTGTTGGAGTTAAGCTTCAAAGTGAACTTGTTTCAATTGCTAGGAAGTATGGGATAAGAGTTATTGGTCCAAATTGTATTGGCATCTTTAATCCATATACACGTATAGACACCTTCTTCCAATCATATGAACGTATGCTTCGTCCTTCTAAGGGTAATGTTGCCTTCTTGACTCAGAGTGGTACTTATGGTTGTACTGTTTTAGAGTGGCTGGCCTTGGATGGTATTGGTTTAAGTAAATTTGTTAGTTATGGGAATATGTGTGATGTTGATGAGGCTGAATTATTAAGCTATCTAGGTGATGATGATAAAACTAGAGTTATAGCCTTCTATATGGAGAGTGTTAAGAGTGGTAGGAGATTTATTGATGTTGCAGCTAGAGTTTCAAGGTTTAAGCCCATAATTGTCTTGAAGGCTGGTAGAACTGAGGCTGGTAGTAGGGCGGTTATGTCTCATACAGGTAATCTTGCTGGTAGATATGAGGTGGTTAAGGCTGCCTTTAGGAAGGCTGGTATAATTCAAGTTCAAGACATTGAAGAGCTATTTGACACGATTAAGATTTTTTCTCTATGTCCTCCACCTAGAGGTGATGGATTGGCAATGATTACTAATGGTGCTGGACCATGTGTTATGGCTTCAGATGCTGCAAGTGAATTGGGTGTAAAGCTTTCCCAATACTCTAATAGTATTAGGGAGAGGTTGAGGAAGAGTCTTCCACCCTATGCTTTAATTGGAAATCCTGTGGATTTGACTGGTAGTGCTACTTTGAGGGATTATTTGACTGCAAGTGAGATTTTGCTTGAAGATCCAAATGTGAATGTTTTAGCCCTCTTCTTCGTCTTTCAGGATACTCCACTTGAGGATGAAGTTGTATATGAGGTTCCCAAGTTGAGGAGGTATGGTAAACCTATAGTTGCATTGGCTTCAGGCGGCCCCTACACTATTAAGCAGGCTAGAAGGCTTCAAGAGGGAGGCATACCTGTATTTCCAACTCCTGAGAGATTGATTCGTGCAGTTAAAAATTTCATAAAATATTACTTATGTTTCAAGTGAAATTTTAAGGAAATTATTTAAGTTGAGATAGACGTATTCTGGCTATAGAAGACTGGAGGAATAAAGATGGATTTAACAATAATCGCTGCTCTCTCATCAGTCTTATCCGTCCTATTTGCAATATTCCTTCAATTATATGTGAATAGACAGGAAGAAGGTACTTCTAGGATGCGGGAGATTGCAGAGGCTATCAGGGAGGGTGCAGAAGCATATTTGAAGAGGCAGTATAAGACTTTAGCTTTCTTCGTAGTAGTGGTTGCAGTTTTACTGGCAATTTCACTTAACCCACATATTGGATTAACTTATATTATTGGTGCTATCTGCAGTGGTTTAGCAGGTTTTCTGGGTATGAGTGTTGCATTGAAGGCTAATGTTAGGACTGCTAATGCAGCTAGATCTGGCTTGGATAGAGCTTTCAAAATAGCTTTTAGTGGTGGTGCAGTAATGGGTCTTGCAGTTGTGGGGCTTGCACTGCTTGGAATAAGTGTGCTCTATCATATCTATCAAGACCTTGACATAGTTTTAGGGTTTAGCTTTGGTGCTAGTGCAGTGGCATTATTCGCTAAGGCTGGTGGTGGAATATTTACGAAGACTGCTGATATTGGAGCTGACTTGGTTGGTAAGGTTGAAATTGGGATTCCTGAGGATGATCCTAGAAATCCGGCTGTAATTGCTGATAATGTTGGTGACAATGTTGGAGATGTAGCTGGGATGGGTGCAGATCTATTTGACTCCTATGTTGGAAGTGTTGTGGCAGCCATGGTTCTAGGGGCTGCTGCATATGGGGAGCCTGGAGTTATGCTTCCATTATTATTTGCTGCAGCTGGTATAGTTGCATCGATACTGGGCACTATTTTTGTGAGGTTTGTTAGGGTTAAGAATCCAGGTTTAGCATTAAACTCAGGCACCTTTGTGACATGTATAATCTTTGGAGTATTCGCATACTTTGCGACCATCTATTTGAATTTTGATTTAAATGTCTTTTATGCAACTATGGTTGGATTAATTGCTGGAGTTATTATTGGAGTTACAACTGATTATTATACTGCCATTGATCAAAAGCCTGTTTTGAAGATAGCTGAAATGTCTAAGACTGGTGCGGCATTAAACATTTTAACTGGCTTCTCATATGGGTTGCTAAGCATTGCACCTCCACTTCTAGGGATATGTGCGGCAACTATTGCTGCATGGCATTTAGCTGGACTGTACGGTATAGGTGTAGCTGCACTTGGAATGCTTTCAATAACTGGTATGATTGTTTCAGCCGATGCATATGGACCAATAGTTGATAATGCGAAGGGTATTGCTGAGCAAGCGCATCTAGGTGAGCATGTAATTGAGATAACTGATGTTCTTGACGCTGTTGGAAATACTGCTAAGGCTGTGACTAAGGGATTTGCAATTGGAGCTGCAGCATTAACGGTATTAGCGTTATTCTCAGCTTATGCTGAAATAGTTGACCTAAAAATTCTAGATTTAATGGACCCCTATGTTGTAGTTGGATTATTCCTAGGCGCACTTATGCCGCCACTATTCTCAGCATTGACAATTCTCGGTGTGGGGAAGAATGCCTTTAGAATGATTGAGGAAATTAGGAGGCAGTTTAGGGAGATTCCAGGATTATTGGAGGGAACTGCTAAGCCTGATTATGCTAAATGTGTTGACATTGCCACGAAGGGTGCGTTGGCAGAATTGTTGCCGCCAGGTATACTTTCAATTATAACTCCACTACTTGTCGGCTTTATATTGGGTAAAGATGCACTGGGCGGATTCCTGGCTGGAAGTATTGTTACTGGAGTTATATTGGCTATATTGATGGCTAATGCTGGTGGAGCTTGGGATAATGCTAAGAAGTATATTGAAGCTGGACACTTTGGAGGTACAGGTTCAGATGCCCATAAGGCTGCGGTTGTTGGAGATACTGTTGGAGATCCATTTAAGGATACAGCCGGTCCATCGCTAAATACACTCATAACGGTGATGTCATTGGTTGCTTCAGTATGTGCACCATTAATAGTTAAATATGCCATTTTCGGTTGGTAGTACATTAATAAACTTTATTTTTCTTTGACTTCAATTTAAATATGTGAAATTATGTTAAATAGAACTGATGACAGTCTATTTAGACTAAGTTTAATATTACTGCTTTTCGGAGGCTTCATTCTATTATCTTCAAATGCTATTGGATTAAGGTTGTGGCAGACCTTTACATTGATATTAGGCTTAATCTGTTTAATTTTAGGATTTATAATTGGCTTGATATCTACTTTTCCAAGTAAGAGGGCTAGGTAAAATGGCGGGCCCGGCGGGATTCGAACCCGCGACCAACGGGTTAAGAGCCCGCTGCTCTACCTGGCTGAGCTACGGGCCCACGGTAATCGATATTAGACTGTCTAATTTATAATTTTTTGCTGCTAATAAATGATGTTATTGTAATGCTGGATTAATTGAAGTGTGGATTAATTATTCTAATTAATGTTATATTGTCTTGATACCAATTATCTTATGGTGATCTATGTGTTCTGGAAGTTGGATGAATTAACTTGGGAGGAGGCTGGAGAGGTTCTTAGAAAGGCAGACTTTGTAATTTTACCTGCAGCCAGTCTAGAGCAGCATGGAAAGCATTTACCATTAAGTGTTGATAGTATAAGGGCTGACTATCTTGTGGATGAAGTTTTGAAGATGAGTGATAAGTATGGATTGAAGCTTGTTAAGCTTCCAGTGTTAACTTATGGGTGTTCTGAGCATCATATGAATTTTCCAGGTACAATTACAATTAAACCTGAAAACTATATTTCACTAGTCTATGATATTGGAGTGAGTCTTCATAGGCATGGTGTGAAGCGATTTGTAATAATGAATTTTCATGGAGGCAATCTTGCTCCATTAAACATTGCAATTCAGAGGATTAGGAAGGATACTGGAATGAAGACTTATCTTCTACATTGGACTTCCTTTGCAAGGGATATTATTAATGCTTGGACTGAACCTGGATGGGGTCATGCATGTGAGCATGAAACTAGCATAGTATTACTCTATAGGCCTGAATTGGTTAGAAGGGAGAAGATTGTGAAGCCTATTATTAAGCCTAGGCCGCCAATTTCAAGTTTCAGATATTTTGATGAAATAACAGATACTGGTGGAATTGGTGATCCAACAAGGTCTTCAGCTGAATTTGCGAAGAAGCTGGTTGAACAGGTTACTGATAGAATTCTAAAGGCTTTGAAGGAGACTTTAGAAGTGGATTAGCCTCTTCTTTTCTTAATTTATTTTAAATAAGTGGGGGTTGATGGTTTAGCTTTATTTGGTTGGCTAGTTTATCTTTTCCATATGTCTAGTGGCGGCTTCACTTCTGGTGGTATTGGAGACTTATATTTTCTTCCTCTAAGTCTCTCTTTATGCTCCTTTTTAGCTTTCTTTATTATCTCTGGTTTTGTTAGTAGGTCTAGTGCTGTTGCTGCCATTACTTTGGCTGCGAAGATTAGGGATTTATGTCCTAGTCCTGATGCTGATTGAGCTACATTTTGCCATGAGTGTCCTGGTGTTCCTAGAACCCATGTTGCTGTGCCGAATTCAACTGTTGGTGTGATCCAGCTTACATCAGCTACATCTGTGGAGCCATGCATTACTTCTCCTTCACCCCATGGATCTGGAATTTCATCATCAATAAGCTTATCAATCAATCTTTCCCATCCAGGTCGCTTAGATTTTCTAAGCTGTCTAATTTTCTGGTCTTTTGGTATTGTTTTTGCGATTTGCTTTGCAAATTCAAGGTCTTCTTCAGAGTATTTTGGGAGTCCAATCTCACGCATGTTTTTAACTATTAATTCAGCAATCACTCTATTGGGGATTAGATTATAGATGCCTCCTATAAACTCTACTTCAAGTTTGGTTCTAGTCATTAATGCTGCTCCCTTAGCTATATCTAGAATCCAGTTGTAGATGAATTCAACTTGATCTCTCTCCGGTGCTCTAATATAATACCAGCTTCTAGCATAGGGTGGAACTATGTTTGGTTGATCTCCACCCTTCTCGATTATATAGTGTATTCTTGCATCCTGTATGACGTGTTCTCTGAGGTAGTTTACTCCAATGTTCATTAATTCAACAGCGTCTAGGGCGCTTCTCCCCTCCTCTGGTGAGCCTCCTGCATGTGATGCCTTACCATAGAAGTGGAATTTCACTGAGTTCATGGCTACACTGCTTTTTAGTGTTGCTGCATTCATTGTACTTGGGTGGTGGCTTATGACTGCATCGACATCATTGAAGTAGCCTTCCCTCGCCATGTATACTTTTCCATCAAAGTTTTCTTCTGCTGGGCATCCGAAGAACTTTATTGTCCCCTTCAATCCATACTTCTCCATGGCCATCTTAACTGCAATGGCAGCAGCCATACCGGATGTGCCGTGAATATTATGACCACAACCATGACCAGGAGCACCAGGCTTCAAAGGCTCCTTCCAAGGAACAGGCTTCTGAGACAATCCAGGCAATGCATCATACTCACCCATAATCCCAATAACCGGCTTACCCTCACCCCAAGTAGCCACGAAAGCAGTAGGCATACCAGCAACACCACGCTCAACCTTGAAGCCATATTTCTCAAGCTCATCAGCCAATAGTGCTGAAGACTTAAACTCCATTAAGCCAAGCTCAGCAAACTCCCAAATCCTATCACTAATCTCAACAATCCTACCCCTATTCTCCTCAATCCATTTAATAGCAACTTCCTTAACCATACGGAACACCTAGAGTGAGTTAATATTATAATTCGTATTAAACATTTTTCATAATTAATTGAATATTTAGGTGGTGTTATTAGGTTAAGCTACTATATCATGATTTTGAGGTATATTTGAATTGGATTTGGAGATGTTTTATGTTTTATGTTTTACTTGAAGGTGAAGCTGAATCTAATGGAAAAGCTAGTCAAATTATGAGAAAGTATGGTGAATGTCCTTACATGATCTTTAAGGGTGTGAGGCAAAGCAAAGTGTACATTCTGTTTCATTTACCAGTGAGACAGGGGTGGTGGATAAAGTATGTGGAGGAGCATCCTGAGGAAACCTTTGGCCTTTTGAATGTGAAGCTAGTTTACTTAGATGTGGTTGATTTTAGAGCTTCTGGAGGGAGGTTGAATAGAGGGGAGAGGAGTCCATGTGGAGCCATTTGTCCTGATTGTCCAAGTTATTCGAAATGTTTGGGTTGTCCTGCAACAATACATTATAAACTTTAAATAACTTTTATTTTGGTACATAAACCTTATTCGTTAAAAATTTTATTTTCAAATAGGGCTCTAATTGAAGGCAGAGTCATGCTATTACATAGTTAGCGCATTAAATGAATTCGCACTTGAAGTTCCATACTTGTCATACTATATTTTTAGGACTTTGGGTTTGGGGTATGTTTATCTTTACATTGTTATCTCTTCTCTCATTTATGGTTTTCTAGATTATCCGACAGGTGGTTTGGCTGATAAGTTTGGGAGGAGACTTATTTTTACAGTTGGTTTAATTTTTAGTGCTTTCAGCATTATCTTGTTAGCCTTTATTGCTAATTCATTAACCATAATTTTGCTTCTATACTGGGTGGTGCTCTTAGAAGTGATTCTTTAGAGGCTTGGATAACGGATGAAATGAAAAATGAGGGTAAGCTTCATGATCTTGTTTGAATTTTTGGTAGGAGTGTTTCTTTAAGTTTGATGGCTGATGTCTTGGCTGGTGGTTTAGGTAGCTTGGTGACTTTTCTAGGTAATTATTGGTTAACTCTTCTTGTTGGCGGCTTGTCAATGTTGATTACTGCTTTTATTACAATTATAATTATGAGGGAGAATTATGGTGAGGGGAGACGTAAATCTTATTTTGAGTTATTGAGAGATGGAGCTACCTTTATCTTCATTAGGAAATCGCTTTTAATTTTAGGTGTGAGTCAAACCTTGTTTATGGCTGGTTTATATGTTTATTGGGAGGCATTGACGCCGATTTATAGTGAGAGGGGTATTCCAGAGTTTCTTTTTGGAGTTATTGGCGGAGTTATGCATATACCAGCCATGTTAACTGCAGCTTACACTTATCTTTTAGTAAGGAAGCTTAGGGTTTTTAGGGCTGTAACTATATTGTCTTAGTTTTGGGCCTTCCTTTGCGCGTTAATGGCTTTTTTGATTTCTCCCTTGCAGACTGTGCTTTTAGTTGTATTTTTAGAGAGTGTTTATGCAACTAGGCATCCTGTTGTTGAATATTGGCGAAACATTCTTGTTCCGAGTGGGGTTAGGGCGACTGTTTTAAGTGGATTGAGCACTATGGTTCATGTTGGTCAAAGCTTAATTCTCCTCCTATTCTAACTTGACTCTTTCATTAGAGTTGAAGTATCATGAGTGAATTTGTTGTGGAGGCTTTTATGATTTTATTGATGTTTTTAAACTAGAACGTGAAAATTGTTATTTTAATTTATTAGAATATTTAAATTGAAGGTTAATATATTTCAAATATTGCGGTATTAAATTGGGAGTTATAGATGTGATAGTATGTCAATGAGTGAAGAGGAATTGGATTTAGCGAGGATTGAATCTGAGCTTAAGGGTAAGACTCTGCTTGTATATTGGTATATTTTGAGGTCTGCTAAGTCAACTGTTGGTGTACGTGAGGTTCAACGTAAATTGGGGTTTTCAAGTCCAAGTGTTGCTGCATATCATTTAGATAAATTGTTGTCCCTTGGCTTGGTGGAGAAGACTAGGACTGGTGAGTATTATCTTAAGAGGGAGGTGAAGGTTGGAATTTTACAGTTCTTTGTTAGGCTTGGTAGATTTATGTTGCCTAGATATGTTTTCTATTCGATTTGGTTTACTACTATGCTTGTCTTGTATTTGATCTTTTATGGTCATACTGGTAGTGTTCATAATGTTGTTGCCATAATTTTTGGTTTGGCTGCCTCTCTAGTTTTGTGGTTTGAGACTATTAGGATATGGAGGGAGAAGCCGTTCTAAAATGTAGAATAAAAAGGTTGAATTTTAAATTTTAATGTGAGGTTAATTGCTTTGAGGAAGCCTTTAGCTCTATATGTGGTTGCTGGAATTTCGCTGGGTTTTATAGTTATATTTGCTCCTATCTTTATTGCTTCTTATCAGCTTGCAGGTATGGAGAAATCTTCCCGTGAAGCTTATCCAGTGGTGGTTGATCAGCCTGCTAAGATGACGAGTTTTCAGGATTTTAAGGCTTTTACGCAGTTTTCCGAGTCTAGGCTTGGAATTAGGAGTGCTCAGCCCTATGATTATGTGAATTTAATGTTGATGGTGACGGCTAGCTTGTTTTCAGCTTTCGTAATATCCTTTACTTTTAAGAGGAAGTTGATGGGTTAAATTTATTTTCATGATATGTTAAATCTATCTTCTTCATAATTTGTTGTAGGTGAAATTTGTATGATTGATGAGATTTTAGGTAAGGCTAGGTTAAATGAAGGCTATGTAGTTGAATTAACTAGAAGTTTGGTGAAGGTTCCAAGTGTTAATCCACCTGGAGATGAATCTGAAATAGCTTTACTAGTGGGTGAAGAGTTGGAGAAGATTGGGTTTAAAGTGAATTATGTTGAGCCTTCTCCTAAACGTGTAAATGTTGTTGCTACATTGAAGGGTGAGGGTGATGGGAAAACCTTGCTGTTTAATGGACATTTAGATGTTGTTCCTCCAGGAAACTTAGAGAATTGGAGCTTCGACCCATTTGGAGCAGTGGTTAAGGATGGGAGAATTTATGGTCGTGGAGCTTGTGATATGAAGGGTGCTATTGCAGCATTTATCGGTGCAATGAAGTCTATGGTTGATGCGAATATAGCTTTGAAGGGTGATGTCATTATACATGCAGTTGCAGATGAGGAGACTGGAGGTAAGTTTGGAACTGGATACTTGGTTGAGAAGGGATATGCTAAGGCTGATGGAGCAGTGGTTGGTGAGGGTTCTGTCTTCAATAGAATTATTTGCCTAAGACCAGCTGTTAGGGGGTTGTGTTGGATTGAACTTGAAACCAAAGGGAAGGCTGCCCATGCAAGTAAGCCTTGGGCTGGAGTTAACGCTGTACTTCATATGGCTATGATCTTGTCAGCACTTAAAGATTTCAAGTTGAAGTGTCCTCCACATAAGTATCTACCAGCTCCAACAATTTCACCTGGAACTATAATTCGAGGTGGAGTGAAGACGAATGTTATTCCAGATAGATGTATAGCCCATTTGGATGTAAGAATTAATCCTGGATTGAATGATAAATTGGTGTTAGAGCAGTTGAATAATCTGTTTAATGTCTTAAGGGAGAAGGAGCCTAGTTTCTCAGTTTCAATGAAAATTTTGAATTATGCTCCTCCAGCTGAAATCCCTGAAGATTCAGAGCTAATACAGTATGCAAAGTGGGCTGTTAAGTATGTGACGGGAGAAGAGTTAAAGTTGAAGGCTGGCTATGGTTCAAATGATTCTCAATTCCTAATAAATAGGGCGAAGATACCTACTATATGTGGATTTGGACCTGGAGATCATCAATTGGGGAATGCTCATGGACCTGATGAAAATGTAAGCATAGATATTCTAAATGCCTTCACTAAGATTTACTCTCTATTGGTCTACAAATTTACTACTTCATCTTGATGCTATAATGTTGTGGGTGTTTAAATTTCAAGGCACTTCCAACCTTATTTATTAAATATTAAACTGGGAAGTTCTATTAGTTTAATGCTAACTTCTCCGTTTCCCTTTTCTAAGTCTATTTGGGCTTTATTCTTCTATGTCTACTATGCCTATTTCATTTATTTGAAATGTACATTCTGCTTCAGGGTGCATTGGACTGTCAAATATTCTTGCTACACGTTTATTTCCCTTGGCTTTTCTAAGCCATACTCTATATGTACAGTTATGGGCTAATACGTGGCCTCCTGCAGGTTTATTTGGGTTTCCGAAGAATATTGCAGGGTTTGCCATTACTTGATTTGTAACTATTACTGCTAAATTATAGGCGTCGGCTAGTGATAGTAGTTGACGTATATGTCTATTTAGTTTCTGTTGTCTTAGGGCTAAGTTTTCTCTTCCTGGAAATTCTCCTCTAAAGTGGCCGATTAAACTGTCGACGACAATTAATTTGACGTTGTGTTCTTCAATTACATTTGATGCTTCATCTATGATTAGCATTTGATGGTCACTATTATATGCTCTTGCAAAGACTATGTTTCTTAGTGCCTCTTTTCCATCTAAGTTGAATCTAGGTGCAATTTGAACTATTCTTTCAGGTCTGAAGGTTCCTTCAGTGTCAACGTATAATGTTGCTCCTTCAAGTCCTCCCTCTTCTTTGGGTAGTTGAACTGTGACTGATAGTTGGTGTGCTATCTGTGTTTTTCCTGTTCCAAATTCACCTGCAAATTCTGTTATGGCTCCTGTTTCAATTCCTCCATCTAGGAGGTTGTCTAGTGCTTTGCAGCCCGTGGTTATTTTTCCAATGCTGAGTCTACGTTTGAAGTATTCGTCGGCTGTTATGAAGGTTATGTTGAGTAGTTCGCGTGCATTTTTGCAGAGTTGAATTGCAACTTTTTCACTGATACCTGTTGCTTCGCTAATGAATCTCGGTGGTGTTACAGCTAATGCTTCTATGCTGGTTATTCCTATTCCTCTAAGCTTACTTGCTATTGTAGGTCCAATACCATTAATCATTTCAAGTGCATGAGTCATATTTCATCGAGAAGAATTTGAGTTGAATTTTATATAAACGATGAGTGTCAATGTGAGGGGAGGGGGTATACTATTCAATTTACTTATATGTAGTTCATCTTCTTTAGAAATTCTATTAGAGTTTTTATTTTGGGTTTCTTTAAATTTAGTTTATAGAGTTTGATTCTACCTAAATTTAATTCTTCAATCCAATTGATTTCCATTAGCTTTTCTATTGCTCTTGAGACGTCTCTTTCATTTAGCATTGTCTCTTTTCTTAGAGCGTATTTTGAGAATGTTTTGGATGGCTGCTTACCCATTGCAGCTAGGATTCTCAGTGTACTTATGCTGCAGATGGCTTTTTCAATTTCCTCTCTATTTTTCATTCCCTAACCTCTCACATGTTGTTTGATTGATCTGAGTTTTCATTGAAGCATTGGGGAGGGTGTGATTTTAATTTTTCTAGCTTTACTTGAATATGGCTGGCTTATTTCATTGAAATGAAGTTTATGTTTGATTGGATGATGCTAAAGTTTGAATTGAACTTGATTGTTAAATTATTTCTTCTATTCTATTGATTACATCGTCAATGTAGTGTAGGAGTGCCTCTGTTGTTACACCTGATATTCCAATTTTAGTGAAGCCTTTAATTGTTATTAGTCCTCGGGCTGCTAGGTCGTCTAGTGCTTCGAATAAGTCTTTCACTGGCTTTATGTTACTTGTTTCGCATATTACTTGATATGTGCTTTTTATGTCGTTGAAGTGTACGTATGGGCTTTGAAGGTTTTTTAGTGTTTTCGCAACTGAGAATAGTACGTATAGTAGTTTTTTGGATAGTTCATTTATGTCTTCACTTGTTATGGTTGGGCATAGGTTTGAGTGTACTAGTCTCACGTGTTCTGCTCTTATTGTTGGTGATCCCCTTTGCTCGGCGACTATTCCTGAATATAATAGTAGGTCTAATGCATATCTGGCGTCACCATTTATTGGTGGGCTTGAGGATACATCTGCTATGAAGTCTATTACCTCTTCACTGACGGCGCCTGGTTTAAAGGCAATTTTACATCTTTCTATGAGGATGTCTCTTAATTGACTTGAAGTGTATGGGTTAAATTTTATTTGTATTCTGCCTAGACTTGATAATTCTGCTTCGTCAAGCATTTTGGTCCATTTTGGATCTCTGGCTATGAATATTACGCCTATAATATTGCTGTATCCGTTTGGCGCTGTTTCATCAAGTCTAGTTAGATCGTATACGATTTTCTCTTTTACATATCGTTTACAATGATAATCAACTTCGTCAACTATGATTAATCCAAGTTTTCCTGTGGAGGTTAGGAATTTTATGACTGCATTTAATATTTCTTCTGGTCCAAATCCTCTGACTGAGATTTCTGATGTCAATTGTTCAGCTATAGCATTAAAGATTAGAAATCTAGATGGTCCTTGGCGTCTTAGGTTAATGTATGCTACTCTTAGCTCATTCTTCCATTTTTCAGCTTCTTTTACTAGGATTTCACTGAATCTTTTGGCGGTGGCTGTTTTCCCACTTCCAACTCCACCTACTAGTTGGATGCATCTTAAATGACTCTTCCATTTAATGGATTCACTGAATAGGTTTAGGAGAAATTTTAGCTGTTCTTCTCTGTGGGGGAGTTTTTTGGGTATGTAGCTTGGGGATAGGCTGTCGCGGTTGATGAATATTCTCTGCATTAAATCACCTAGCTATGTATTTAGTATCTTCTAGGTGTAATTTATTTATCAGCCTTTATTTCAAGTATTCACTTGGATTTCTTAGTAGTTCAAGCATGATTTTAAGCCAGCCTATATCATTGGCCTTTAATGCAATTTTCTCCCAATTCAGTTTTATTATTAGAATTAATAGTGTGATTGAAAGTATAATTGAGATTATTCCTGCTAGAATTGGATTTTCACCTGTTGCAATGCCAAGCCCTCTCCCTATGATTACAGTGGCTCCAACTATTATTGTTTTGCCGAGGAAAACTGCGATGAAGAATTTGTATGGGTTATATTTTGAAATGCTTAGTGGAACATATAGTATGTCGTCTGGTAGTGGTAGTGCTGCGAAGAGAAATATTGCCGTAAACAGGCTTCTCTCAAATATTCTGCTAAACTTTTGTATCCTCATTTTCACTTCTTCTGAGAGTAGTATGTTGAGGGTGTAACCCATTAGCATTATGATCATTTTTCCAATTGCAGAGCCTAGTCCTCCTAGTAGTGTAACCATTATAATTTCACAAACTGATAATTTCACTACTGACGAATATTCTATGACTACAAGTAGGTAGGGCAGTCCAGCATAGGGTGTGGCATTTCCAATAAATGAGGCTAGGAAGACGCCTATTAAGCCGAGAGTTTTGAAGTAATTGATTAAGTTGTCTAGGTTGAATTGAGTTGATTTTATTATTTTAAAGCTATTTGTGATGTAGTTTTCATTTAAGTGTTTTTTGAGTATTGGGGGTAGAATTGTTGAGATGACATATATTCTCAATTCTTTTATGTGGGATGAGTTAAGTTTCTGTTTGATAGATTTTCTCAAGATTGACACCACATATTTTATTTGGATGAGCTATTTTTCCTCAATAACTTCTAGGTATACGTTTATGATTCTTTCAGCTATTACGTTCCATGAGTATTTTTCAACTGCAATTTTTCTTCCTATTAATCCCATTCTTCTAGCTAGTTTTTCATCGGATAGTAGTAGTATTATTTTTTCGGCAAGTATTCTATGGTTTCCAGGTGGGATTAGAAATCCATTTTCTTCATCTCGTATTATTTCAGGTAGTCCTCCCACTTTTGTGGCTATGATGGGTTTCCCTGTTGCCATTGCTTCTAATGCAACTATTCCAAAGCTTTCTCTATATAGGCTTGGAATTACTACGATTCTTGATTTCTGATAGGTTTTGAGTAGTTCTTCTTCGGAGATTCTGCCGAGAAATTGAATGTTTTCTTCTAACTTTAATTGTTTGGCTCTGATTTGTAGGAGTGGCTTCATGTAGCCTTCTCCAACTATTATTAGCTTTGCTTCCGGTATTTCTTTGACTACATTGGAAAATGCCTTTACTAATATGTGTGCTCCCTTTCTGTGAACTAATCTTCCTACGAATAGGACTGTTGGTTCATTGGTTTCGTTTTTAGATGGATGGAAGCGTTCTATATTTACTCCGTTTGGGATAATTATGCTTTCAATGTCATTGTCAAGTAGATTTTCTATGAAGGTTGCTGCGCATTTACTGACTGAAATTATGCGGTCTGCCTTTGAAATGAAATATTTTAGGAACATTAACCCCTTACGTGACATTAATGTTAGAATTGAAGTTGTAGAGTTGCCGGCAATGCTGTGGTTTGTTAATATTTTGGGTATTCCTATTTTGTCTGCAATATGTAGTGTTAGTAGTGGTGTTGGAGTGAAGGCGTGATGAGCATGAATTATGTCTGGAGAGTATTTGGTGATGATTTCTTTTAGTCTACTTAGATTTGGTGGTGTAAGTATACTTTGGAATGGTGTTATGGATTCAATTTCTATTATTGGCGGTGTATCTTGATTTGTATTTAATTTCTTGTTGTTTGATTTGGTTAAGATTGTAACTTCAAATCCTCTTTCAATGAGTTTTACTGATAATTCATATACGTGTCTTTGGACGCCGCCGATTGTCAGTGGATGCCACTCTGTAACCATGAGTACTTTCAATTTTCCACCAATTATCATACGAAAAACGAATATATAAGATTTGAAACTATTTACTCAGCATTGAGGAGGCTATATGATGAGTAATAGGGATGTTTTCCATATTGAATGGGCAATGTTTAGGGGTATGCTTAGGGTTTTAATTTTATCTATGCTTGAAAAGTCGAGGATGAGGGGTTATCAGATATTGAAGGTTATACGTCAATTAACTGGTAGGAAGCCTAGTATGAGTACTATTCATGACATTTTAACTGAGCTTGAGAGTAAAAATCTTATAAAGAGTATAATTACCCAGACGAGTGAAAAATATTATCAAATCACTGAGATTGGGGAGAAAACGTTAAATGAAATTAGAGCTAGATGTAAATCTAAGATAATGAATGTTTTGAATTTAATATTCGAAACATAAATTACCTCTCAGTACAAATTATCGATGCAAATATCTGAGATATCGTATGGTGGTCCTATGATCATGTCATCGATTCCAGATTTACAGTTAATTTCAATCATAATTACATCGATAATATCCTTAATTTCATCTTCAGTGATCCTTTTCCATGTAACCTATTATTGGATTGGAAGGTTGAAGTCTAGAGGGGAGAAGTTGTTTTTAAGGGAAATTGATTCTTATCCTCTAGTTACAGTTATTGTTCCAATTAGGAATGAGCCGTTAGACATTATAGTTAGGTTGTTGAGATCATTAGTTAATCAATCCTATCCTAAGGATAAGATTGAGGTTATAATTGTTAGTGATGATGAGGAGGATTATTTTAGAGAGGTTTCTTCAAGGATTTTAGACTTTAGTAGGAAGAGTGGATTGATGGTTAAGGTTTTTAGGAGGAGGAGAGCTGTTGGATTTAAGGCTGGTGCTCTAAACTATGCATTACATAGGAGTAGGGGGAAGTATGTTGTTGTTTTTGATGTTGATGCTGTTCCTCAGCCAAATTATCTGAAGAGTGTTGTTTCATATATGGAGTTTAATGGTGATGTTGATGGATTAGCTGTTAAGTGGGCTCCATTAAATAAGGATTCCTCCCCTATATCGGAGGCTCAAGCTGTATCTCTCAATTTTTTAACTTCAATTTTCTTTGACGGTCGATCAAGTGTTAATGGTCCAATAATAGCTCCTGGTTGTGGATGTGTTTATAGGAGGAATACTTTGCTCGAGGTTGGTGGATGGAATGAGAGTTGCTTAGCTGAGGATGTTGAATTGTCCATTAAGCTTTTGATTAGGGGTGGAAGGATAGGTTATATTGATAATACGTTCGTTGAAGTTGAGAATCCTGAGACTTATGAGGCCTTTAAGAAGCAGCAGGCTAGATGGATTTACGGTACAACTCAAGTTTTATCTAGATACTTCTTTAAGATTATTACTTCAAGAATTCCCTTGGTTTGGAAGTTGGATTTAATTTTATATCTATTTCAATACCATGTTTTATTGGCTAATTTCGTTTTTATAGCATTGGCTTTGGCTTCAATTTTAGTTGGGATAGACTTGTTGTTGCCGAGTGTTTATTTCTCCCCTCTCCTTTTGACCTTATCTGCTTTACAGGCTTTATCGTATTATAATACTGCTAGGCGTTTAGGTTTTAATCCCTTTGAGAGTGTTGTTGTTATGGGTAGATGTACTGCTATGGCGGCAGTTTTAGCTCCGACTGTTTTGTTGCAGAATGTTAAGCTTTTGATTAGGTGGCGTGAGGGGTGGTATATTACTCCAAAGGGTCCGCTTGCAAGGAGGGTTAGGGGTAAGAGTTCAAATATGCTTGAATCCTTACTTGCTACTTCTGGTATTCTGATTGGAGTAATGCTTTTGATATTTGGTTTACCTATTTCTGCATCCTGTATATTTACCTTCAGTATACCCTATGCTTATGTTAGCTGGAAGACAAGTAAGGGTATTTGGTGACATTTTAAGTCTATATTTCAAGTATTCTCTTTATTTTCTCTCTGGATTCTAGAAATTCCTTATCGACATATTGTTTTGGCAGTCTTTTTTCATCTCTAACTATGTTGTGGAGCATTCGTATTAGCTGTGAAACTTCATTTCCAGCGTCTACCTCATCTGGTGAATACATTTTGTAAACATTTCTTCTTGTAATTCTTGTTGCTAAGTGAATTATGGGCAATTTTATTTTACTTATGTTTTCATTAATTTTTGAGCAGAACTTTCTGATGGCTTCTTCCTCTACTTTTTTGTTGAAGTGATGCCATATGCAGAGGGAGTCGAATCCTAATTTGTAGCATTCGACTAGTAGTTTAATTTTCTCAATTGATTGTTTCATTTTTTCCTCAATGTCATTTTCTTCACTTATATTCTCTATTTTTAAGGCTAGGAGCATGTAGTTGTCAATTATTCTGTTATAATCGCTATATACGAGTATTAAGTCGCATTTTCCTAGGTGTTCTAATCCCTCTTTTCCAATGATTTCTTGAATGTTTTTCATCTTAAGAATGTCCTTGACGATGTATACTCCATATAAGCTGCGAACCCCTGAGCTTTTCATTGCATCGTATAGTAGGAATATAAAGTGTGAGATATCCTTATTCATTAAAGCACCAAGGACATTAGGATTTAGTTCAATAAAAACTTTGCTTAGCTAAACGGATACCCCTCCCACCCCTCTAAATGGCATCTATGATTTAAATAATATGTCCTCAAGGTTTTCATGGGGCTGTATATGCCAAACTATGCTTCAATAAAGATTAAATTTGATGTTCATGTGGAATTATTGAAGTTGAAGAAGAGGTTGAGGGTTAAGGATATTAGCAGTGTTTTAAGACATTTGATTGAGGAGCATGAACTCTATCATCAAATTAAGAGAAATAAGCTTTACTAGTTGTTTCAAATTTATGATTAATTTCCTATTGAATATCCTTCTTTAATTCCTTTAGGAATTCTCTAGCAAATCTCTTTTTCCTCATAAATTCTTTTGGCTTCAGGTAGATGGCATTTATATTTTCCTAGAATGTTTTTCTCAATGTATTCGATTGTTTCTTTCAAGCTTTGATTTCGAAGGGCTCCTGTTATTAATGATTTCACGATTAGGAAGGTTCTTCCACCTTCAATTAATGTGCATCGTGTAGAATTTTTCCTTCAATACTTTCCGGTTTTTCCTTTATATGTGATTCCTCTGCAACTTTGATGATTTTCTCTATTCTTTCCTTCGATATTTTCTTTGATTTTAGGAATTCAATTATCTCCCTCTTATTTGTGGAGATTATTCCATGTAGATATGCGCCATAGATTATGAGTTCTTCATCGATTTCATAGTTTTTTGGCGGCCTTCAACATTCTCTTTATGTGTGATAGATTGTGCATCATATCCTTTTCTCTATAGTATGTTTTTACGAATTCTTCGAGTTCACTGATTTCTATCATAATTATAACTTGGTGTTTCATATTGTTTTATTTATTTTGTTGATTGTGGAAGTTATTTGAGTTCATTTCCATTAATATTATTGGTGGTTTGATGGCGTTGAGGCTTGAGGATTTAATGTTCATTGATGATGTTATGGTTAAGGCTCAATTAGCTGCTTGTCTTGAGGTTAGTGGTTATCCTAAGCCTGGTAATGTTCATAGGCTTAGAGATTTTCCTGATACTCGATTTGAGCATTTTATTGCGGGTTCCATTGCTATTGGTCCTAGTATACGTGCCTCAGCTTTTAATGGATTTAGGGTTGGATTAAATGAAGTTGAGTTGAATGGGATTGGTGTTGGATCATTGATTAAAGGTGCAGTTGTGAATGTTAAGCGTTTTCATAGTGGAGGTAATACTCATCTTGGAGTTGTGACTTTATTTATACCTTTGGCGGCTTCAGCTGGTATGTGCTTTGCTAAGTGGCATTCTCTAAGTGAAGTTAATCTTAAGGAGTGTTTTATGAGGGTTGTTAAGTCGACGACTGTGAGGGATGCATTAGATTTTTGTGAAGCTTTGAGGATAGCTGGTGTGGGTGGTTTGGGTAGAATTCCCATTTCCAGTATGCCTGATGTTACCAGCTGGAATGTTGGGGATAGAATTGTGGAAGAGAATTTTACTCTATATGATTTAATGGCTTTTTCTTCTAGTTGGGATTTGGTTGCATCGGAATTTGTTAATGGATTGGAAATTGTGTTTAGGGTTGGA
>JANZKD010000016.1 GCA_025061245.1 Candidatus Culexmicrobium profundum | reverse complement strand
TTCTAACGTGTCTTTTACTTCTCTTGGTATTCTTACTCTTCCTCTTAATCTTATTACTGCTAATAATCTTGGCAAAGCCAACTACCCCACAGTTCTTCTTTTCAAGGTCTTTTTAAGTGCATTATACGTGGCCTTTGCAAAGTTTAGTGTAGTTCTAGTTTCTCCTCTTGTACGTGTCCAGACATCTTGTATCCCTGCTAGTCTCAATACCATTTTTGCTGTATCTCCTGCAACTAATCCAACTCCTCTTGGTGCTGGAATTAATGTTATTTCTACGCTTCCACTTTTACCTACAACTTTAAATGGTACGCTGTGTGGTCTATTGCATGAGCATTCCCAGCTTCCACATCCTCTCTTTACTGGGATCACGTGTAGTTTTGCGTTTTCAATTGCTTTGTTGATTGCGAATCTTAGTTGCTTAGCTTTTGCTGTTCCTATTCCAATTAATCCATCTTCATTACCTATTACGACTGCTACTTTAAACCTGCTCATTTCACCGGCGTCTGTTTGTTTTTGTACGATGCTAATGTCTATTATTTCATGCTTTAGGTCTGGAATTAAAGCGTCTATTATTTCTGGCTCCATTATAGGTAAGTTTAATGCGTATATTTGGTATATTGAAACTATTTTTCCTTCTTTAACTAGTCTTCCTAGGGTTGTTCTTGGAACCCATTCTTCAATATTTGTCACGTATCTACTCATAGATTTTCACCCTCTAAACTCCTTCATAATTTTTTCTTTTATTTCCTCAAAGTGTGTGGGTAGATTTTCTGGTGGTAAGTTTGATTTTAAGTAGATTGAAAATTGTCTTTCATATTTTTCTGGATTGTTTTCTTTAAGTAATAATGCGTATTTTGCTATATGTTCACCTTTAATTCGTTCTTCGCTTGGTAGTTTTTCTTCTCCATATGGTATTTCTAGCCCTGCATCTACTGCGCCTTTAAGTACGGCAAATACTCTAGCACCCTTAACTGGTCTATGTAATCCTATGTCTATTATTGCTTCTTTTACTCCTGCTTTAACTGATTTCAATCCAATTAGTAGTCCGGTGAGATATGCGGCTGGTGTGTTTGAGAATGATGCTTTCCAGCCGTATTTTTTTAATTCACTTGAATGAGCTGACGTTATAACTCTGTCACCTTCAACCTTTGCTTCAACTAATTGTGCTATAATGTATTTATTGGTTTTTCTCACTACTAATCTCGGCTTCCCAGAGATTATCATTCTCATTCTTTTTCGATAGTCTGTTTTTCCTTCTCTTCTTCTTCTGAACGGTACTCTGTATCTTGCTCCTCTAGCCATTTTATCTCCTCCTTGCTAAATCGTGTTCTCTAATATATGTCTTTATGTGTGCGATGCTTGTGAATGCACCGCCTTTCACCATCATGTATAGTTTTCTGTAAACCGATCTGCTTATTATTCTTCGTTTTCTGAGAAGTTTTAGGAATTTTCTTTGTGCTCGCACTTTTATTATCCACATTCTCTTCCTACTTATTGTTGAGCCTTTTCTGCTTCCTGGACCTTTCCTTCTTCCTCTCCTCTTTTGAAGCCTTTTCTCTCTTATTCTCCCTCTGCTTATTCCTTTTACGGGTTTTGCTTTTATGATGCCTTCACGTATTAATATTTTCACGTCTTCTCTAGTCATAGCTTCAGCTACTCTATCTAACTGTTCTGGATCTATCCATACTCTATTCTCGCCTACTCCAAGTATGTCTGCAGCTAGTCGTCTAACTGTTCTAAGTGTTAATGGCATGTTTTACACCTCTGCTTCTTGTATTTCTTCAATAATTTCGCCGGCGTTTAATATTTTTAACCCTAATTTAAGTGCCTTTTTCACAATTTCAATTCTTTTCCTTTTTCCAACTGTGTGAGCAATTCGTATTGCATAGACTTTGGGATCAATTTCTTCAAGTTCATTTGGATTTGAAACAATTTTCTCTTTATATCCTGATGGATGATATCCTCTAACTGTTTTTGGACTTCTGTAGCCTACTTCAACTGTTGGAGGGTATCCTTTTCTTTTCAGTCTATGTTTGTCGTCTAATCCTTTGGGTTTCCTCCAGGAGGTTCCTAGTCTTTTTAGCTTCCAGTGCCAAGGTCTAAGAAATCTTATCTCCCTTTCCTTTAGTTTTTTCCTTATTTTTGCAATTTTTTCTCTTTGCATTTTAATCACTCCTTAGCGTAAATGTAGATGCCGTCTAGGAATACTCGTGGGTCTTTCCCTTTAATTCTAGTTGCTAATTCTATATTTGCTGCTGTTTGACTTACTGATTCAATGTCTATTCCTTCTATGATGACCTCATCTTCTTTAACTGAAATTTTTACATCTCCAATTATTTTGGCTATTCTTGGAACCTTTTCACCTAAAAAGTTTTCAATTATAACTGTTTTACCCTTTGTTTTAACTGAAATTGGGAAGTGAGCGTAAACAATTTTCATTTTATATTTAAACCCTTTAGTTACTCCCTTAATCATATTTTTTATATGTCCTGCAATTGTGCCAGCTAATGCTTTATCTTTCTTTTTAGGTAAAAATGATTCTATAATAACCTTATTATTTTCAACTCTAATCATAATATTTTTAGCATGAGTAAAATCTCTTTCAAGTTTACCTTTAGGTCCAGATATAATTACTTTTTTTCCCTCTACTGTTACTTCAACTTCTTCAGGGATGTCTACTACTTTTTCTTCCTTCAAAATTTTAGCCATTTTTATCACCTAGTAGACGTATGCTAAGAGTATTCCTCCAATTTTTAGTTTCTTTGCCTCTTTATGGGACATTATGCCTTTAGGTGTTGATACGATTATTATTCCAATATCTCTTGCAGGTAGATATTGTTTTTCCCATTCTTCGATTTCTCTGTATTTAATTGGGAATCTTGGACGTATTGCGCCGCATTTATTTATTCTGCCTAGAAGTTGTACTCTTATTTTTCCAGCTCTTCCATCATCTATTAATTCTATTTCACCTACATAACCATATTTCTGCATTATTCTTAATACATTTGCAATTAGTTTTGATGCGGGCATTATTATGCACTCGTTTCTACCTCTATATTCGTTATTCATTATTGTGGCTAATGCATTTGAGAGGGTATCCGTCATTGTCATATTCTCACCTCACATGTACTTTTTGAATCCAATTTTTTCTGCAACTTCTCTGAAGCATTGACGGCATAGCATTAACCCGTACTTCCTTATTATTGGCCCATGAGATCCACATCTTCTACATCTTCTACTGCCTTTGCCGAATCTTCTCATTTTTGGTGGTCTATACTTTCCCATAATTACTCCTCCACGATTTCTACTCCAAATTCTCTTTTCATATACTCCATGGCTTCAATGGCGGTTACTCTATGTTTTTTATCAATTCTTGATTTTTTAATTCTTCTTCTCATCACCCTATATCCTGGTCTTTCAAGGGATATGCATACATCCATGCCAAATATTCCTATGTTTGGATCATATTTTGTTCCAGGAATATCTATATGCTCTCTTATTCCGAAGGAAATGTTTCCATATGGGTCAAAACTTCTAGCTTTAATTCTATTTCCCACTGCTACCAATGCTCTACGTAAAAATTCCTTAGCTTTATTTCCTCTTAAAGTAACTACACATGCTATATTTTCTCCCTTTCTTATACCGAATTCTCTAATTGTTCTTTTCGCTTTTCTCCTCAATGGCTTCTGTCCTGTCAAGCTTTCCAGTACCTTTACTGCTTTCTCAAGTTTTTCTCCAGATTCTCCAACAGCTATATTTACGACTACTTTTCCTATCTTCACTCTCTGCATGGGATTTATTTTCTCTTCAGTCATCACTAGTTCTTCTTCCATTTTATAACACTCCTTCAGGGAGGGATATTACTGGTTCTTCGTATCCTATTGTGAAGACATAAAGTAAGCTTGTTTTAATAATATCTTTACTTGGAAGTTCGATTGTAACTATGCTTCTATGTCTTCCAAATCCCTTCTCAACTTTTAAAACTTTACCAACCAAGCCTATATTTTTTCCTCCTATAACCATTACAAGAGAGTTTTCACCAAATTTTATATGATCTAAAATATCTTGTTCAGGAATGCTAATTTTAAGAACATCTAATGTCTTAAAAACGTCTTCAACTGGTTTTTTAGGATCTGAAATCTTTATTACATGATTTCTTCCATCATGTAAATTTAATTGTATATGCCCACCCTTAACGGTTCTCTTATCCTCTATTCTACATAACTTAAATTTCGCTTCTTCCTCTGTTATAGGGTGAAGTATGAAGCCTTTTTGTTTATGGGGGAGAACCCTATAATACTCCTTTGCGTCAGGTATTTCTATAACATCCATCAATCCAACTGGGAATTTATGGTCAATTCTAACTTTTCCATCAACTTTTATTTTTCTCTCTTTTATTATTCTTCTAGCTTCTCTAGCTGTTTCAGCATAATTCAAGATGTCTCTTACTATTACAAGTAGGGGGATGCATCTATCAAGTGGATGGGGACCGGGATTTGGCTTAACAGCAAATTTATATGCTTTCCTATGTATAGGCCAGAAGGCGGGTGAAGGGAATCTTTTTAAATGTCTTTTAGGACCTTTTTTACCCATTTTATTTTACCTCCATTTCTTCAAGTTTTTCCCTTCTTCTACGGTCTGATAAATCGAGTTTGGTTATCATGACTTTTGAGGGGTGGATTGGAACTGGAATTATAGTTCCATCTGCCTTTCTCCTCGTTACTCCCTCGACGTGAATTCTAAAGTTCTTTAAATCAACTTTTAAGACTTTTCCTTCATATCCTGCATAGTCTCCTCGAAGAATAATTACAGTATCTCCTTTTCTAACTGGGAGAGATCTCCTATCATATTTAGCTCTTAGCTCTGGAGATAGTGGTGCTGCCATCATTTTATGCCTTTTATGGAATGGTGCTTTAAATTGCGCTTTTCTTTGTTTCTTCGGTTTTTTCGATTTTGTTTTCCAATAAAGTTCCTTCAATATAAATCACCTAGTTTAAATTATAATTGTGGCTAGACCTGCAATTCTAGGCCATCGTTCAGCTGCTTCTTTGGCTACTGGTCCTCTTATTTCTGTGCCCTTTGGTTCTCCTTCAGGGGTTACTATTACTACTGCATTGTCTTCGAATTGAATCCATGTTCCATCCATTCTTCTGAATGGCTTCCTTTGTCTCACCACTACTCCTCTTAATACTTGTCTTCTCATCTCCGGTGTTCCCTTCTTTACTGATACTATTACGAGGTCTCCGACAGCTGCTTCTGGTAGTCTTCTTAACCTAGTTTTGCTTCCTAATACTCCTAATATTTGAACTACCTTTGCACCACTATTATCTGCGCATTTAACGTATGCGCCTACTGGTAGACCTGGACTTACTCCATGTCTGTAGGATACGCCTATTGCTCCTTTTATCCCTCGTTTAGCCATCTATTTTCCCTCCACCTTTTCTATGACTACAAATGAAACTGTCTTGCTCAATGGTCTGCATTCCATTATTTTAACTTTATCTCCCTCTTTTGCATTTATGCATGGAGGATTATGTGCGGGTATTCGTGATCTTCTTTTTTCATATCTTTTATATTTTGGAACATAATGTAGGTAATCGTATTGTACAATGACTGTTTTAGGCATCTTTGAGCTTACAACAACTCCTTCTAATAATCTTCCTCTAACTGATATTTTTCCATGGAATGGACATTTAGGGTCATCACATTCTTGCTCTGGAGGTTTTATTCCTGGGACACCTATATTCTTTGTTGGCATTTTACCACCTTCTCCTAAACTTCTTCTTAATTCTATCTTCAGGTCGACCTACGATTACTTTTCCGTCAACTTCAACTATACTCCCATCGGGAAGAGTGAAGTGTATGGTGACACATTTTTTGGGTATTGTTTTTATTTTCTCATTTTTCATGATTCGAATGGTCTTCATGGTTTCATCAACTACTATTCCTTCAATGCCAATGTAACCTGGATGTGTGCTTTTTACAATTTTAGCTTTTAATCCTATTAGTTCATGTCTAACGAGATTTCTAGGTGTTATCTTCATGTTACTTCCTCCTAATTCCAAGTTCCTCTTCTCTCTGAACTGTTAGTATTCTTGCTATGGCTTTTCTCAGCTCCTTTATTTGCTTAGGATTATCTAGTGGTGCACCGCTGGCTGCCATTCCCCTAATTCTAGTCAGTTCTGCTCTTAGCTCATTTAGCTTCTTCTTTCTTTCCTCTGGTTTCATTTTTCTAATGTCGCTAATTCTCAGTATTGGCACCTTCCATCACACCCTCCTCGGTTTTAGGGTAAGCTTCCTTAATTATGATGTCGTCTGGTGTTTTTGTTGGTGGCATTATTCTGACTTTAATACCGTATATTCCTGGTTTTAATGCAACATAAACTGTTGCTTCATCAACTAATTCTTCATATGGTTTGCCTGACTTTAATAATTCTCCAGCCTTGTATTTTTCATATCTTGCTCTTTCGGTTCTTAGTTTTCCACTGATTATTATTTCAACTCCTTTAGCTCCAGCTTCTACTATTTGTCTAAGAGCTATGAAAGCTGCTCTTCTGAAATGTATTCCCCTTTCCATTGCTCTAGCAATTCGTAGTGCCATAATTTTCGCATTTAGTTCTGGAACTTGGACTTGAGCGACGGCAATCTGTGGATTTTCTAAGCCAAATCTTTTCTCTAGTGTCTCAGCTAAGTCCTTAATGTTTAATCCTCCTCTTCCAATTACGATTCCCGGTCTTTCCGCATAGATTGTAACTCTAGTTCCTAGTGGTGTTTTTTGAATTTCAACTCCAGCATACCCAGCTCTCTTAAGTCTTTCAGATAGATATTCATCTATCTCCATTCTTTTTAATCCTTCAGCTACAAAGTATTTCTTCACATTTGTCATTCTTCCTCCTCCATGACAACTACTTCAATATGGGTTAGTTGCTCAAAGTATGGTGTTGCTCTGCCGAAGGCTCTTGGTATATACTTCTTTATTTTAGGTCCTTTCTGTGCAGCTATATGGATTATTCTTAACTTTTCAATATCTAGACCTTTATATTCAGCGTTAGCTTCAATGCTATTTAATACCTTTAATATTTCTTTTGCAGCTTTAACAGGATATCTAACTATAGGCCATCCCTCAATTCCTCTATGATGAGCTTGCTTTCCAGTAAATCTTTTAAATGGGATGGGTTTTTTCATTTTAATTACATCTTCAAGATATTTTTTAGCATCAGATAACTTCATACCTTTAATATAAGCGCAAACCTCACGAGCAGCCTTAAATGAAATACGTAAATCACGTCCACTGGCCTTAGCCATTCTATCCGGATCTACCTCAATTATTGAATATCCCCATGTGGGCATCTACTTCCACCTACTACCTCTTTACTGCATGATTTTAGACTAAGCTTTTTTAAAATAAATTCTATAAAAAGTTTGCTTTACTTATTATGCATCATTCATGCTTTATTAGGGGATTATCCTTATTGCGTTTATTATTTTTTCTGGTGGGGTGTCTAGATGGCAGTATATGTAAGCTGCACTTTTATTCCAATAGGGAGGTCCAATTCTGGAGAATAGGGTGATTATTTTTCCATTGTGGCTGATCTTATATCCCTTTAACGTTGCTTCATGACCTCTAAGAATGATTTCACCTTTCATGATTTCAAGAAATTTTAGTGTACAGTCTATTCCAAAGATTTTTCCAGCTCCTCTGGGGGATGGATATGCTCCTTGAATGCCGCTTTCATCCGGGTCATTCCACAATATTTCGGTTAAATGTGGTTTTTGTGGGTGGAGCTCTCTTGCTAATGCTACATCGTTTATGCTCTTAGCTTCTGTTGGTACTCCCCCGTGAAGCATTATTATTCCTTGTTTTGTTTTCGCGGTATGAGGCATGACATTGAATAGTTGCCTAAACTTCAAGTATATTAGTGTCGCTTCATCCTCGAATTTGTGATATAATTCGTAGGGTAGGGTGTGTGGGTGTGCTATTAAGTCATTAGGGCCTTCATGATTTCCTCGAAGAAGTATTATGTGGTCTGAGTATTTCTCCTTTAATTTTAATGCTAGCATTAACGTTTCAAATGATTTTACTCCTCTATCAATATAATCCCCTAAAAATACGACGTATACTTTCTTGTTTTCCAATTTATCTATAATTGCTTCTCTCTTCATTATCTCTATTAATGTGTCAAGGTCTCCGTGAATGTCTCCAATAACTATGATTTCCTTTTCCTTGTCTTGTATTTCTATTAATCCTTTGTTTATAATTAAATTTCCAGAAGACTCTGTTGTTATTTCTTCTTCGTGTATTTTTATGATGTCATCTATGAAGTCTATTATTTCACCGGTTTTTGTCTTTGATATCCAATTCAATATTTTCTCCATTAGCTCTTTTCCTCACATTTATATGCGATGGCTGATACTTCTAAGAGTGCATTTTTCGGTATGCTTGCTCCAACTGTAGTTCTTGCTGGCGGTTTTTCCTTGAAGTATTTTGCGTATTCTGCATTGAATTTAGGGAATTGACTTAAATCGTTTAGGAATACAAATACTTTTACTATATCATTCATGGTGTAGCCTGCAGCTTCAACTATCGCTTTAATGTTTTCCATTACCTGTCTTGTCTGCTCCTCTATTCCTCCCTCAACTATTTTTCCAGTCTCAGGGTTTATTGGTATTTGACCTGATATGAAAAGAAATCCTCCAATCTTAATTGCTTGGCTATAGGGGCCTGCAGGTTTAGGAGCTCTATCTGTGAATAAGGCTTCTTTTTTCATGTTTTAAATTATATTGTACTTACTTTATAACCTCTCTTCTCTAAATTGTTGATGATTTCACTTACATATTTTGGGTCTTGTACTTCGACTGTTAATAATACGAGTGCGCTTCCCGGCTTTATTTGAGGTGATATTCTATCTATTGCTATGTCGAGTATATTTGCTCTAGCTTTGGCAATTATTCCTAAAACTGATTTTAATGTTCCTGGTTTATCCAGCATTTCTACGATTAATCTTAGAACTCTTCCTTCACTTATTAAGTTCTTTTCCAGTATGGTTGAGAGTAGTGAGGGATCGATGTTGCCTCCTGATACTACTGCTACAACCCTCTTTCCTTCAACATCTATTTTTCCAGATAATATTGCTGCAACAGAAACTGCTCCTGCTGGTTCAGCCACTACTTTTGCTCTTTCAAGTAGCTTGAATATTGCATCGCTAATTTCATAGTCATCTACAAGGACTATGTCATCTACAAGTTTTGACACTATATTGAAGGTGTATTCTCCTGGACTTTTTATTGCAATTCCATCAGCAATTGTGTTTATGTTTTTTATCTTAACTATCTCCTTCTTCTTTAAGCTTAGATACATTGATGCAGCTCCTTCTGCTTCTACGCCGATTATCTTTATGTTTGGATTATGCTTCTTTACTGCAATCGAAATGCCTGATATAAGCCCTCCTCCACCTATTGGAACCACAATGATATCTACATTTTTTAGCTGATTTATAATCTCGAGACCTATTGTCCCCTGTCCAGCAATTATGTCGATGTCATTGAATGGGTGGATAAATACTGCATTTTCTTTTTTAGCTAAAGTCATTGCTTTTTCATAGGAGTCCTCTAAAGTTTTGCCGTGAAGTATAACCTTTGCGCCGTAACCCTTGGTTGCCGATATTTTTGCTGCTGGTGCAAATTCTGGCATGAATATTATTGCTTCTACACCTGCTTTTGAAGCTGCATAAGCTACTCCTTGTGCATGATTTCCAGCTGAAACTGCAACAACTTTCTCTATTTTATGTTCTGAAATTAATTTAGAGATCTTATAAAATGCTCCTCTAACCTTGAATGAACCTGTTTTTTGTAGATTTTCAAGTTTTAGGTATACTTCTCCCCCTGTCCATGAGCTAAAGGTTCTTGACTTGTCTAGTGGAGTTCTATGAATTATTCCTGTTAATAGCTTATTTGCTTCAAGTGTTTTTCTATAAATTTCGTCTATCAGCTCCATTTATTTCTCCCACTTCTCTAAGATTTCTTTAAGTAATTGATATTGTCTTTTTACGTCGGAATAGAATTTTTCTAGGATTTCTAATGCTGATTTTCTAGCTTCACTACCTACCTCTTTTATTATTTTCTGTATGTCATCTGGCTTTGTTAAGGGTATGTTAAAAATTAACTCTGTTAAAATTGTTAGTAAGCCATCTGCAATGGCTTCTTTTAATGGTTTTTCTCCTATTTCAATTTCATGTCTTCGTGGTAGGCGGTGAAACTTGAACATGGTCATTTTTGTTTTCTCTAGTATCTTATGATGTAGTTCATTTAGTTTTCCAAGTAGTTTTAGGTGTTCAGTGTATTCTGGTTTTCTTCTACCTATTATCTCCAGTAAGTCACTTTCTCTGATTTTTCGTTGAGCTATGGTGCTTAATAAGTTGTCGCTAAGGTCATAGGTTCTTTCATCAATTTTTTTGACTAATTTTCTTTTAACTAGGCTTTTTAATGCTCTTTCTATTTCGCTTCTGCTTCTTCCAGTTCTTTTCATCATGCCGCTAACAGATATGGGTCCGTGATAAATTATTATATTTAGTAAATCTACTAATTTCAAGGCTCTTCCCATCTAAATTTATGTTTTAACGATTAATTTATTCCCTTTCATTGTGTTAAAATTTTTCGTTTCTTTTATCATTTCAAAGTAAGTTTTTTTAATGATTTCATTTTTCTTAATGCCTAATTTCTTTAATAATCCTAGTATTTTCTTTTCTCCTTCCTCTATTTCTTTTGAGATTACTTCAATTTCAATGAATTTGCCTAGTTTTTCTACTTCATCAAGGTTAATTCGCATATTGTCAATGAGCCAGGTTTCCCTATTTTTTCTTATTTCCATAACTGATTTAAATCCTAGCTTTAATAGGATTTTCTTCATTGAGTTAAAATCTGGGATGGGGGTTTCAATTTCTAGTCTGGCTTTTAGATTAGATTTTATTCTTGAGCCTTTATATGTTAAGTAGGCTTCTTCTCCTATCTTTCGTATTCTTAGTGCTTCATCTGTTTCTTCAAAGTTTTTACATGGATGTTGAAAGTAAATATCTATTTGTTGACCTTTAAATAATATTTTTCCACCCATTTCCTTTATTCTATTTTTAATGGTTTGAAGGTTTGTTATGGGTGCTTTTACTTCTATTTCCAATACTTTTCCCTCAAGTAATAACTGTTGAGATAACATTTATAAGCCTCTCAATAAGCATTACCTATAGCTGAGAAGGAAAGGTGAGATAATGCCTAGAGTATTCACGTATAGGGGTTATACAGTTGAGCAATTATTGAAAATGCCCATGGATCAGTTTATTCAGTTACTTCCATCTAGGCAGAGGAGAAGTTTGAAGAGGGGTTTAACAGTAGAGCAGAGAAAATTACTTGAAAGAATTAGAGAGGCTAAGAAGCTTATGGAGAAGGGAGGAAAGGTGACTATTAGAACGCATTGTAGAGATATGATTATTTTGCCAGAAATGGTTGGCTTAACTATTCATGTACATAATGGTAAAGAGTTTATTCCAGTAAACATAACGCCAGAAATGATTGGTCATTATTTAGGTGAATTTGCAATAACTAATAAACGTGTTATTCATGGAGCTCCTGGATTGAGAGCTACACGTTCAAGTATGTATGTGCCATTAAAGTAAGGCTATCCATTTATCACTTTACTTTATCAATTAGCTGTGCATTTACTTCTCTGATTATTCTTCTTATTGGTATCTTCAGCTCTTCTGCTATTTTCCTAAGATCTTCATATTCTGGTTTTACATTAAGTATTTCTCCCTCTTCTAGATATGCAATTTTTACTCTTATGTTGAATTCTCTTCCTCCTAGATTTATCTTAACTTTTTCTATTTTTCTTTTGACTATGATTCTCGGAGTTTTAAGTATTCTTACTCCAAGTGTACCTGTTTCCTTTATTAAGGTCTTAACTATTTTATGGTAGTCTTCAAGTTTTGTTAAAGTTCTTACTATATATACTGGTCGATTTTTCTTGCCGATTGAAGGTGTGATTGTTACGTCTAAGGCTCCTTCCTCAATGAGTTTATTTATCATGTATCCTGCTATTTCACCAGTTATATCATCTAAATTTGTTTCTAGAACTATTATTTCGTCTTTTGTTATTGTGTTTGATTCCACTCCTTCAACTATTCTTAATACATTAGGTATTTTTTCAAATTCTTTACTTCCTGCTCCATATCCAATTTTATTGATTTTAATTGGTGGGTAGAAGTCAACTACATTATTTGTGAGTGTGACGAGTAGGGCTGCTCCTGTCGGTGTGGTTAACTCTTCATTTATTGGTGTTGATGAGCATTTAAATTTGTGTTTGGCTAGAATTTCCAAGGTGGCTGGTGCTGGTGCTGCAATTAATCCATGTTTCATTTTAATGTATCCTCCTCCTAGAGCGGGGGGAGTTGTGTATATCTTGACGTTTCCTTTGAAGAACCCTATTTCTTCTAAGATCAGAGCTGTTCCTATGATATCTAAGAAGGTATCAGCCGATGCTAGTTCATGAAGATGTATGTGATCTTTTTCTCCATGTATTTTCCTTTCAGCTTCAATTAATTCATCTATGGTTTTTAATGTGAATTTCATTGTTTCTGGTGATAATTTCATTTCTTTACATACTTCTATAAAGTATTCTCTTATTTTACTGGAATTTATGCCGTTTATTTCTTCTTCTATTTTAGTGACTATTTTCTTAGCTTTAATGCTCTTTTTTGTTTGCTCAATGATTTCTACATTTATTTTCTTGCAATATGGTAATTTTTCTTCAATTATATTGGTTAGCTTTTTAATTTTCTCTTGGTTATCATACAGGTCTATTAATGCTGCTAATAACATATCTCCTGAAATACCTGCTATTCGTGGGTCAATTATTAGTACTCTCATTATTTTCTCCCTCTGAATTTGGCTACTCTATTGGCTATTAAGGTTGCTGTAATTGCTGCTCCTATGCTGTTGTCTATGTTTACTATGACTAGTCCTGGTGAGCATGATTGAAGCATGGATAATAGTGCGGCTACACCTTTTCCGCCTAGGCCATATCCACGTGATGATGGGAGTCCTATGACTGGGATGTTGACTAGTGATGATATTATTGAGGGTAATGCTCCTTCCATTCCTGCTATGACTATTATTACATCTACATCATTTTCAATTATTTTTTTGACTGCATTAATTGTTCTATGTAATGCAGCTATTCCTACATCATAAATTGTTATGGCTTCACAGCCCATTTCTTCAACTATAATTCTTACTTCATCAGCTAGCGGTATATCTGCTGTTCCAGCAGCTATTATACCTACTTTTCCTCCAGTTTTTATTGTTTTTAATTCTTTTTTCTTTACGATTGCCACTTTATTTGAACTGCTTTTTAGAACAATGTATTTTTCACTTAATTCATCTAGGATTCTATGATGTTTATCTTGTATTCTTGATATTATTGCTTTTCCTGTTTTTTCAACCATTTTTACTATTGCTTTTCTTAATGTTTCTTCGTCTTTATATTCAGCGAGTATTATTTCTGGTATCTCTTTTCTTAATTCTCTACCAATATCTAGCTTTAGTTTTTCACCTATTTCCTCTAATGCTAGTAATTGGATTTGTTTTTCAGCTTCTTGGATTGTTATTTTTTGTTCTAATAGTTTTTCTAAAATCTCTTTTAATTTCATTTATACTCCTCACTGGAATAATTTAATTGTCAAGAATGATAGATTGCTTCTTGTTTATAGATGCTTCTCTTTGGGTTCCTTTAATACTATGAGCCAGAAAGCTGTTTCAACTATGCAAATTGCCATTGAAACTTGAAATGCTAGTATTGGATTTATGGAATATAAGTATCCTGTTACCATGTTTCCCCACAGCATTCCAATTTCCATTGATATTGAAGTTAATGCGTCAACTCTACCTCTATACTCCTTTTGAATTATATCTCCCATATATGTCTGCCAGGCAGGAAAGCTTATGGTGTTGGATATTGAGCTACTTATTACTGATATTATTGCTCCATCTTTGCCTACGTATGCTAATGAGAATATTGATAGTATGAATAGGATGTATGATGTCGCTATTAGTCCTTTTCTTGGCACTTTGTCTAAGTATGGTAGCATTAATGTGGTAATGATCATAGATAATAACGTTCCTATAGTAGTATACCATCCCCACATTTCTCTTGAAATTCCTAGTTTTTCACTTGCATAGACGACTGCATACATGTAATAGGCTGATGTGCTGAGGCCGCTTAGAATTATGCTTCCTATAATTATGTATCTTACTTCTTTTGCAGTTTTCTTTAGTACTTTAAAGGTGTCGATATATGATTTAGTGATTACTTTGGATATTGATGTTTTTGTAGGGCTTTCTCTTTTATTGATGGTTTCCATTAAGAATTTTGTTCTTAAGAGTGCTGCTGAAATTGCTGCTATTCCATTAAGTATGTAGGCTATTCGAAATCCTTTTACTCCATAATTGTCGATTAGCCATCCTCCTATTGGAGGGAATATTAGCCATGGTATACTGGGTATAATTGATGTGATCATTACTCCTCTTGCTCTAATTTCAGGTGGTAATGAATCTACTATTATTGCATGAAGTGCTGGTGAATAGAAGTGGAGGAGTGAATCTATGACGCTCACCATTAGTAGTGTAGTCCAGTCAGGTGCTAGTGCATAGGCGAAGGTGAGAACTGCAACGGTCCATGTTAATGGTATTATTATTCTTTTTCTTCCTAGTGCATCTGTTAAGTATCCACCTGGGATTATTAATGGTAATGCAGCTAATCCACTGATTGACCTGATAATAGCTATGTGGATATCGGATCCTCCTAATGCTTTAACATATAATGAAAAGTATGGTCGTGTGAGTGATGATCCTATACCAAATAATATCCATGATGCTGTCATCACGCCAACATTTCCTTTCAATATTTTCCGTAGTGACATTTTTTCACCTATTTAGGGCAATTGTATTATTTTCTTAGTTTATTGTATTTTGGTGCCTTTTGGGCTATTATTTTTATAGTTAAAATTTTTAGTGTATGTGGCTTTCTTAGCTATCCAATTTAGTTGTTGAGTGTAAGTTATTATATTATGTGTTATATCAAATATTAGGTGAAAGTGATGTCTTATGGGTTTGATTAGACGATTACAGTTATCATTTTCTCCAGCTTTAGTACTCTTCTTTCTTTCCCCTATGATTGCAGAGCTTCTTTCAGGTTCTTCTCCTCCAGTTGAATTTTTCAATCCATTGAGTTTCATTATGCTGATTTCTTTGTATGGGAGTGGCGCCATAATTATGCGAGAATTAAAGATTCGATGGAAGAAGGGTATTGGTTCACTTCTCTTGTTAGGTGCAGCTTACGGGATCATTGAGGAGGGCTTAATGGTTGCTAGTTTCTTTAATCCTAATTGGCCTGATGTTGGCATATTGGGTGTTTTTGGTAGATGGCTTGATGTTAATTGGGTTTGGGCATTAGAATTGACAGTTTATCATGCGGTTGTAAGTATAGTTGTTCCAATATTTCTTGTGGAATTAGCCTATCCTGAATTGAGAAGTAAGTCATGGGTGAGTAATAAGGCATTGAAGTTTCTTATTTCTCTTTTTGTTGGCGTTGTCTGTATGGGTTTTATTCTTGTATCAGTATCATTTGATTATTGGCCTCCTCTTCTTCAATATGTTTTAATGTTCCTTCTAGCAGTTTTACTAATTTACTTGGCGTATAAGTTTCCAGCTAATTGGGCAAGAGTTGGGTCAAAACCTCTTCGGAGTCCATTATTTTTCGGCTTAATTAGTTTATTAAGTATGGTGGCTGGAGCTATTATTTTTGGTATTCTCCCCTACTTTATGCATTTTCAATTCTCTCCAGTGATTGTAATCTTTTTGGGTCTCCTGTTAATATTTGGGGTGCTTGGCTTTATTAGGCGATATAATTGGAGGGAAGCAACCGATTTACATAAATTTGCTCTTGTGGCTGGAATTCTGTTACCTTTTATTGCGATTGCTCCATTACAAGAGTTTGACCCTAATAGGACTGATAATCCTGTTGGAATGAGCTTTGTTGGTCTAATTTCTTTGGTTCTCCTCATTTTGTTGGGGTGGAAAGTTAAGAAGAGAATAAATTCCGATATGCGTAGTCAATATAAAACGAAATTTAAGTTTAACTTATCCTCCAGCGTATTTGATAGAGTGTTATGCATATTGTCTTTGCCTCGAATTATGAAGGTATTTGCTGTATGGTTTTTAGCTATTTTGATATTAACAGTTCATTGGATATTTAATGGGGGAGCTAATGATCGTACTATTGGTTTTTCATCATTAATCTGTGGCTTTTCATCTCTATTTATTTGGCGTTTTCGCGCTCAGTTAGAAAGTCGAGTTAATAGGTGGCGTTGGAGGCCTAAAACAAAGTTCATTTTTCTAGGAGGTATTGGTGCACTCTGGGTTGAGTTTGTTTTCTGGCTTTTTGAGAGAATTTTTAATGCTTCAAGTATTGCTGCAAGTTCAAACTTGCTTTTAGATTGGCTTATTACAATGCCATGGTATTTAATGATGACTTATCTCTTATGGTATGTAGTTAACAAGTATTTGTTTTCTATTTTTGAACTTTTGCTGCTGGGAGGATTTATGAGCTTTGGGCTGATGGTATTTTAGGTAACTTTATGAAGGGGAAGTTATTTAGCTTAGATTCACTTCTTTTACTCCTTGTATTTCCCTTATTTATGATAGTATATTCTCCAATTCTACTCTTTCCAAATTTAGCTTTACGACATGAGATTACTACTCGTCATGTAAAATCTCAGTTAATTACAGTTTCTGGTTTTAAAGGTTTCTTTTACGCTATGCTTCCGTTGCTTGGCTTAATACCCTACTTCCTAACTTTTGTATTTTTAATGGATTAGCCTATATAGTAGAATAAATGTTGACGCCGGGGGTGGGATTTGAACCCACGTGTCCGCCATGCGGACACGGGCTTTCTGGCCCATGTTTCATGTGATCTCGAGGCCCGCGCCTTACCACTAGGCTACCCCGGCTTTTCTTCACTATTTGTACCTTTCAACTTTCCAATATATTTTCTTATGATTTCAATGTTTTCTTCATGTATGCTTTTCCTTCTCTTATCGATTCTTAATCCTAATTTTAATGCCTCCTTAACTGTTAGTCCTGCTTCTTTTAATTCTCCAATACTGAATCCTCTTCCTATCTTCCACTTTTTGACTATTCTTCCATGTCTAATTAGGGCTGGTGGCTTAACTTTCGCTATTGGTTTTTCCATTTTATCACCTCTCTACTATTTTAAAAAATGGGGGAAATTATAGAATCATATATGTTAAACGCCATATCTAATCATTTTAAGTAGTCTTTTAGCTGCTAATTTAATATCATCTGCGGTTACAGTTTTTCTCTCAGCATGATTTGCTAATTCAATTGCTTCTCTAGATACTTCTATTGCGATTTCTTCTAGGATTTCTCTTAAGGCTTCTGCTGCGTTTTCACTTACCCTGGAGGCTCCTGCTTTTCTAATAAGTCTATCTACTGGTGCTAAGGGTAGTTCAGGCAATTTTCACCCTCCAAATACTAAAATTATATTTACATGGCTATATTAAAGAGTTTTCTTGGTAGAGACATATTTAAAAGTCTAAATCTTATTTTTTCTAGTGTAATTGAGGTGTGACTTTGGGTAAGGTTAGACCTATACTTGTAAAGCGTCTTGCAAGAGAGCTATTAGGTCGTTATCCTGACAAGTTTACCTTAGATTTTGAGGAGAATAAACGCTTAGTTGCAGAGCTTACAGATATTAAGTCTAAAAGATTGAGGAATAGAGTTGCTGGCTATATAACTAGGCTAGTTAAGATTCAATTGCAAAGTGAGGGTGAGGAATCAGAAGAGGAAGTTTCGGGTGAAGAGTTAAGCTAATTTAAGCATTAATTTACTTCTGGATTTCAATTTTCCTTCTTAAAATAGTTTGTAAATTGTATTTTAGGATTTCAAGTTCTTTCTTTTTTATATTGATTTTCATTTTTATTTGAATTTTGCTTTCTGACACGATTATTTCATCTGCTTTGGTTTTCATGATTGATCTGAAGATTTCTTGTACGTCTTCTTTCTCGATTTGGGGAATTTTTGAGGGACAATTATTTGGGCAGTTTGTGCATTGTCCCTTAAGCCAGCAGAGATTTATGCAGGGTACATTTGCGTTGTATGCGTTGGCACAACATGCTGAGTTGAATGGAATTAATCCATGTTTTTTGGCTATTTCTATTGCTTCTACTTTTAAGTCAGAGATTTTAATATACACTTGCTTTTCTGTTAATTGTTTTTTCTTAAGTCTTTGAAGTATTGGTTTGATGTTGATTCCGCTCTTTTTAAGTCTTTCAATTATTCTTTTTGTCACTCTTAATCCACCTATAACTACCCCAACTGCTCCTGCTCGTTTAGCTTCTTTAAATATCTCATCAAATTCATTGTCTGTTATTCCTGGTATTATTGGTCTTAGAAATAGCATTGGCTTTAATTTATTTTTACTTAGATTTTTGATGGTTTCCAGTCGCTTCCATACGGTTGGTGCTTTTGCTTCTATTTGAGCAGCTTTCTTTAATGTGACAATTGTGATTAACGGGTTTATTGGTATCTTCATTTTAGAGATTTTTTTAGCATTTTCACTTGATATGTATGCTTTAGTGGAGAATTGACATGGATTTCCTAAGTGTTCTATTGCCTTAAAGTATTCGAGGGTTTTTGAAATTACATTTCTGTTGAAGGGATCTGATATGCTGCCAAAAGCAAGAAATGTGCCCCATCTACTTGGCAGAAAATATGGATTTGATAATAGTGAGTAAACAAGTTCTCTTCCATTTAATCCATAGGGCTTTGCTTCTGTAAAGTCGAATCCCATATCTTGAATATAGCAGTATGAACATTTATTTGGGCAGCCTATTGCAGAGTGGATAGTTAATCCACATGGTCTAGGTCTTCTTTTAGCGTGAGGGTCGGCTTTAGCTTTGCGTATGGATTGTACATCTAATTTTTCTTTTATGTGTTCTCTTAGCATAATCTTTTTGAACACTATTTCCTTAATCTTCAATGTAAGCCCCACACTTAAAAGCGCGTTTAAATAAATAAGTTTAGGGATGATGAGATTGACCTGCGCTGATGATGTGATGTAATGCATCTCCCCTGACCATGTGAGAGGTGGTCGGATGTCATCATCGGTCTTTGAGCTATCGCAGCTGGGATTTAACGTTAAGTTGAAATTAGAGTACCTGAAGAAACTTTATATTCATGAGGAGATAATCCCTTCCCTTCTGGATAAGTTGATAAGTAGAATTAAAAGTGAGGCTGTTCTTAAGGACCCTATCATTGTGGATGAAAATTCACTTGTTGTTTTGGATGGAATGCATAGGGTTGAAGCGTTGAAGAGGCTTAATTGTAACTTTATACCTGTATGTCTAGTTGATTACAATGACCCTAAGGTTATTGTTAATACTTGGTGGAGAACTGTTAGAGGGGATGTTAATAGGCTTTTATCTCTTATCAAAGAGTTTGATTTGCCCTTAGAGAGTGTATCTGATTTTTCTATTGAGAAAATTGATACACCGATGATAATTACATTGGATAATAAGTTTTCAATAACTTATATGGAGGGCTTTTATAAACTATTTAAGTTGGTTGGATTAATTGAGAAGAAATTAAAGTTATCTGGATTTAAGATTTGGTATGAATCTGAGAATGATGCTTTAAAGCTGCTTAAACTTGGTATGTGTGATGCAATAATAGCTCTTCCAAGAATTCCTAAGAGTGAAATTGTTAACTTGGCTCTTAAAAGATTGATTTTGCCTCATAAGTCAACTAGGCATGTTATTCCATTTAGACCGCTTGGAGTTAATGTTCCTATATCTCTTTTAAAGAGTGATGATATTGAGGAGGCTAATCTACAGTTTATTAATTCACTTAAGAAGAAGCGGGGTTCACTTCTTCCTCCTCAGAGGTTTATGGGTAGAAGGTATGATGAGCATCTATATGTTTTTGAGGGTTTCTAAATGGTTAAGATAACTGTTCGTTTGCTTGCAACGCTTAAGAGTTTGGCTGGCAGTGAGTATTTTACATTGAATGTTGAATCTCCTATTACATTGAAAGAGCTTCTTGAAAAATTATCTGGAATTGTTGGAGATAAGGCTAAGGAGAGATTATTTAAGAAGGGTTCTATTGAACTTCAACCCGACATTTTAGTTCTGGTAAATGATGTTGAGATAGGTGTTTTAAATGGTCTCGACACCATTCTAAAGGAGGGTGATGTTGTATCGTTTTTGCCAACTGTTCATGGGGGTTAATTGTTGTTTTTCAAGATATCTTTCACTGTTTTCTATTGTAAATGCGCAGTGGAGGTCTGGTTAATTGTCTAGTAATGTTCAGCATAGCTTGAAGGATATTATGGAACCTAAG
>JANZKD010000015.1 GCA_025061245.1 Candidatus Culexmicrobium profundum | reverse complement strand
ATGGAACTGTTAGGAGGTGTGTTTTAGGTTTAGAGAGTAGGTCTCCAACTAGAGATGAGCTTGATGAGATGAAGGCGTTGGTAGCTGAGGCTATGGAGGCTGGAGCATTCGGTATGTCTTCGGGATTAGTGTATCCTCCAGGTAGGTATGCCAGTAAGGAGGAGTTGATTGAGCTTTGTAGAGTTGTTGCGAAGTATGGTGGATTTTATGCGAGTCATATTCGAGGTGAAAGGGAAACTATTGTTGAAGCTACAGCTGAGGCAATTGAAATAGGTGAGCGAGCTGGTGTACCTGTTCAAATATCTCATCATCCAGCTAAGATTGGTGGTTGGGGGAAATCTAAGGATACTTTGAGGTTGATTGAGGAGGCTAGGCTTCGCGGTGTAGATGTTACTTGTGATCTTCATCCATATGTGGCTGGAAGTACTGGCTTAAGTGCCCTCCTACCTGCATGGGTTCAGGAGGGTGGTGCTGGGAAGATTATTGAAAGATTAAGTGATCCTAAGTTGCGTAAGAGGATAATAGCAGATATGATTGAGGAGCCAATTCCAGGTCCAGGGCCATGTGGGTTAGTTAAGAGGGGGATGTGGAATAAAATAATATTATGTGATTGTAGTAGAAATAGAGATCTGATTGGGAAGAATTTTGAGGAGATAGCTAAGATTAGAGGTAAAGACCCATTTGAAGCTTACTTTGATCTCGTTATTGAAGAGGAGGCTTCTGGAAAGGTGGTTGGCTTCTATTATAATGAGGAGGATATTAGGAGAGTGTTATTACATCCAACTTCAATGATTGGATCGGATGGATATGCATTTGCACCTTATGGTGTGCTTGGTGTTGGTAAGAATCATCCGAGAAGTTATGGTGCTTTTCCCATGGTTTTTAGAAAGTATGTCAGAGGGATTTCTAGAAAAGAGTTAATGTATGATGAGGGAGCTAGGATACTGACTGTAGAAGAGGCTGTTAGGAAGATGACTTCACTTCCAGCGCAGAAGTTGGGTTTATGGGATCGAGGACTTATAAGGCTTGGATGCTGGGCTGACGTTGTGCTATTTGATTTAGAGAGGATTGCTGATAGGGCGACATACTTGGAGCCGTATCAATATCCTGAAGGGATAGAGTATGTCATTGTAAATGGGGAAGTAGTGATAGAGAAGGGTAGGCATACTGGTAGGCTTCCTGGAAAAGTATTAAAACATAATGTTGAGTAGCATTTGGTGATGTTAACTTTTCACATCTCCATTATTTCCTCTAGTTTATATGGTGATTATTATTGTTAGATTGCTGTTATTTCTGGCATTTCTTTTCCTTTCATTTCTCTTCCCATTAATGCTGCTATTGAGCCTATGATGTGTATTAATGCGAAGAAGCTGAATGCTAGGAACCAGTTTCCTATGGCTATTAGTGGTGGGACTATGTATGGGCCGAGGATGGCGCCTATTCTACCTATTGCTGAAGCCCATGATGATCCGAGACCCCTTGAATAGGTGGGGTATTGTTCAGGTGTATATGTGTATAGTGCTGCCCATGAACCTAGATCGAAGAATGATAGTGTGCTTCCCCAAATTATCATTTCTGTGATGTTTGTTGAGTTTGCATACATGAAGGATGATATTGCAGTTAGGGCTAGGTATGAGCCTAGAATTATTTTTCTTCCAATTTTCTCTACCAGTAGAACTGCACTATAATATCCTGGTATTTGTGCAATGGTCATTATGGCTAGGTATTGGAAGCTTTTTATTAGTGGTATTTTTGCTGATAGTATGCTTTTTGGAAGCCATATGAATATTCCATAATATCCCATTGCGATGGTGAACCAGACGATCCATAATGCAGTGGTTATCCTTCTATTTTCCTTTGAGAAGAGTATTTGTATTTGCTCATTTATTTTTGGTTTAGATGTTTTTATTTTGGGTAGGGTTAACTCGTATTGTTGTGCTATCTCTACTGCTTTTTCTTTCTCTCCGATTAGTAGGAGGTATCGTGGTGATTGTGGTATGAATGGGTAGGCTGATAGTGTTAGGAGTAGTGATATTATGCCTACTGATGCCATTGATGTTTGCCATCCATATAATGGTAGAATTTTCCATGTTATTATTAATGCTATTAGCCATCCATATGCCCAGAAGCTTTCTAGGAAGCATATGTTTTTCCCTCTTTCTATGGGTTTTGATAACTCGGATATTAGTGCAGCTAGGATTGGGAGGAATCCTCCTACACCTATTCCTGATATTAATCTTAAGGTGAATATTGTTTGAAAGCTTAGTGGAGTTATTGGTGTGACTATGTTTGATGCTGCAAATATTATTGCTAAAATTATGCATACTCTCTTTCTTCCAAGTTTATCTGCTAGTGGACCGCTTGTTAATGCTCCGATTAGCATTCCAATTGCGGTTGAAGCTGCCATTAATTGTGTCATGACACCTGAAATTTTTAGGGAGCCTATTATGGATGATAGGGTGAAGCTTAGTATTCCTACGCTCATTGAAGCTGCTGCCCACATTAATCCT
This sequence comes from Candidatus Culexmicrobium profundum, assembly GCA_025061245.1. Taxonomy (GTDB): domain Archaea; phylum Thermoproteota; class Methanomethylicia; order Culexarchaeales; family Culexmicrobiaceae; genus Culexmicrobium_A; species Culexmicrobium_A profundum. The sequence continues at coordinate 18,708 of JANZKD010000015.1, read as the reverse complement.
GCAAGGGATGTCAATCGAACATTCATTTTTATCCCTTCTGTTTTAATAGTTTAAATGAATGGGAGTTATATAATTGTATTTAAGTGGATGATGGAATTTGATTATATTGATGAGGTTGCAATGAGGGTTGGATTTAATGAGTTATAGTGAGGATATTGAGGGTCTATGATTGTGGAGGGTCTTCTAATGCTTTGATATTTAAAATATGTTAAGTTATGTTTTAGTAAATTTTTTATTTTATATTTCTAATGTTCTTTTACTTAAAGCTTTAATTTATGCTGAGGATATGGTTTATGTAAGGTGATGGCATTGGACATTGATGAAATTGTTTCGCTTATAAAGGCTCCTCCCACAGAGGAGGTTTTAACTGAAGAAAGGCTGAGAAGTTATTTGAGTCAGGGAGTGAAGTTGAGGCATTATATTGGCTTTGAAATTTCAGGTTATGTGCATATTGGCACTGGGATTATTTGTATGCAGAAGGTTGCTGATTTTCAGAGGGCTGGTGTTGATACTATAGTATTTTTGGCTGATTATCATTCTTGGATAAATAGGAAGCTTGGTGGAGATTTAGATACTATAAAGAAGGTTGCTGGTGGATACTTTAAGGAGGCATTGAAGCAGTCTTTAAGGGTTGTAGGTGGAGATCCTGATAAAACTAAGTTTATTTTGGGTTCTGAGTTTTATGAGAAGGTTGGTTTAAAGTATATGGAGAATGTGATAAGGGCTTCAATGAAGACTACTCTTTCAAGGGTTAGGCGTTCTATTACTATAATGGGGAGGAGGCAGGGTGAGGCTCTAGATTTTGCCCAGCTTCTCTATGTTCCAATGCAGGTTGCTGATATTTTTACATTAAATGTTAATTTGGCTCACGGGGGGATGGATCAGAGGAAGGCGCATGTTATTGCGATAGATATTGGAGATAAGGTTTTTGGTTATAAGCCCATTGCAGTTCATAATCATTTGTTGATGGGCTTGAATATTTCTGAGAGTGATGTGAAGATGATTTCAACGGCGAAGAGAAGTGGTGATGTAGAGGCTTTTGAGGAGGGTATGATTGAGATAAAGATGTCTAAATCTAAGCCTAAGAGTGCAATTTTCATTCATGATACTGAAGATGAGATTAAAATGAAGATTAGAAGAGCCTTCTGTCCATTTAGAAATGTTGATGTAAACCCAGTTTTAGAGATTTTAAGATATGTCATTTGTAGGGTTTTCCCTGAGGAGATTGAAATCGTTAATGAGAAGACTGGTAAACGTTCTAAGTTTAAAGATTACTTGGAGCTAGAAAGGGCTTTTGAAAGAGGTGAAATTCATCCATTGGATTTAAAGAATATTGTTGCAGAGAAGTTAATTGAGCTTTTGGCACCTGTAAGGAAGTATTTTCTTGAGGGGAGGGGTAGAAAGCTTATAGAGGAGATGGAGGAGATAAGAATAACTAGATAATAATAATTTAGCTATTTCATTTAAATTTGACTTGATTATGGCTGTTTTCCCACTGAATTCCATTAACTTATTATACTTAATCATTTAAAGTTATATTCGAGGTGCCGTAAAGCTTATTGCCCTCAAATCTTTCAAAGTAACTAGATTTCAGTGAAGAACGTTTGGATTTGGAGGTGATTGAAATATTTACACCACCGGGAATGGGCTATGATAGAGCTATAACCATATTCTCTCCTGATGGAAGACTATTTCAAGTTGAATATGCTATGGAGGCTGTTAGAAAGGGTTTTACTACCTTGGGTATTAAATGTAAGTTTGGAGTAGTTTTAATGGCTGAAAAGCGGAAGCTTTCCCCATTAATTGATTTCCGTACAATAGAGAAGATATTCAAAGTTGATGAGCATATAGGGATTACTTATGCTGGCATTCCATCGGATGCTAGAGTTCTAATAGACCGAGCTAGAACTCAAGCTCAGATTAATAGATTGCTTTATGATGAACCTATTGATGTTGAAGTTTTAACTAGGAAGATTAGTGATTTGATGCAGCTATACACTCAGCATGGTGGTGTTAGACCCTTTGGCGTTTCATTGATTATTGCCGGTATTGATGATAATGGACCGAGATTATTTATGACTGAGCCTAGTGGAGCGTATGCTGGATATATTGCTGGGGCTATTGGTGCTGGTAGCCAGCCTGTTATTGATTTCCTGGAGAAGAACTATAAACCTGACATAACATTGGAGGAGGCTATAATACTTGCAATTAATGCTTTAAAGCCAGTGGTGGAGGGTCCCTTGGAGCCGGGTAAACTTGAGGCTGGAGTTGCAGATGTTAAGGATAGAAAGTTTAGGAAGTTGAGTGAGAAGGAAATTGCTGAGTGGCTTGAAAAAATTTCCACCTAAATTTAAATCGAATTGTCTGCGGTGATGAAATTGAGTGGTCAGAAAGCTGTTATTGCGAGATTATTGATTAGAGGGGAACATTTTGAAATTTTGGTGGATCCAGATTTAGCGTGGAAGTTTAAGTCTGGGAAGCCTGTTAACTTAGATGATATTCTTGTTAGTGAGATAATTTATAGAGATGCGAGGAAGGGATTTAAGGCTTCAGAGGAGTCCCTGTTAAAGGCTTTTGGAACCACTGATCTGTATAAGATTGCTGAGAAGATAATTAGACGTGGAGATTTACAGTTGACTGCTGAGCAGAGGAGGGAGCTCATTGAGGCTAAAAAGAGGCAGATAATAAGCTTTATTTCAAGGAATTGTATTGATCCACGGACTGGTCTTCCTCATCCTCCTAAGCGTATAGAGTTGGCTATGTCTGAGGCTCGGGTTTCTATTGATCCTTTCAGGGATGCTGATGAGCAGGCTTTAAGTGTTATTAAAGCTTTAAGGACTATTCTTCCACTTAAAATTGCTCATGTAACTATTAGAGTGAAGTTTCCACCAAAATATGCTGGTAGAGCTTATGGTGTAGTGTTTCGTTTCGGTACTATTAATAAGTCTCAATGGCTTTCAGATGGGTCTTGGCTTTGTGAAGTTGAGATGCCTGCAGGTTTGCAGCCTTCATTTATATCGAAGGTTAATGAGCTATCGAAGGGTGAGGCTCAAATTGAAATTGTTAAGTGAAGGGAGGAGTTAGGTTGACGATTTATGTGGAGCGGAGGAAGATTGTTTTTCCAGGAGAACTGCTTGCTGAGGGTAAATATGCTAGTGGAGCTAACACCTATAAGGAAGGCGATAAGATTTTTTCGGCGGTTATTGGTTTAGCTGAGATTCAGAATAGGGTTATTAGTGTAATTGCATTTAAGGGCTATTATGTACCTAAGGTTGGTGACATAGTTATAGGTGTTATTACGGATTATTCACCTACTAGTTGGCAGGTTGATATTAATTCTCCATATACTGCGATTTTACAAGTTATGGATGCTTTGCCGAAGCCTATTGATCCTGCAAAAGAGCATGTTCGAAAATATTTTGATATTGGGGATATTCTTTTGGGTGAGGTTATTGTTTTCGATAAGACTAGGAGTCCAATGTTAACTACTAAGGGTAAGGGTTATGGAAAGCTTAGAGGTGGACATATTGTGGAGATATCTCCCACTAAGGTTCCAAGGTTAATTGGTAGGAGGGGTTCAATGATTAACATGCTTAAAAAAGAGTTGAATTGCCAGATCATTGTGGGTCAGAATGGTAGGATATGGTTTTCTGCTAAGAGTTTAGAGGATGAAGAATTATTTGTCAAGGTGATTAGGAAGATTGATTTGGAGGCTCCAATTCCAGGTTTAACTCAACGGGTTAGACAATTAATTAAGGAGGAAAAGGCTAAGAGGAGATCTTGAGAGGAGCGTTTAACTTATATGCTTGAATAACTTATTTGGCTAGATAGTTTAGTTGTGATGGAGTTGAGTGAGATGGAGAATGATAAGATTTCCCTAGTTACTGAGGATGGGTTGAGGGTTGATGGAAGGAAACTGGACGAGTTGAGGCCAGTAAAGATTGAGGTTGGTGTTTTGGCTAATGCTGATGGTTCTGCTTTTATTCAGCAGGGTAAGAGTAAGCTTTTAGTGGCAGTTTATGGACCTAGGGAGCTTCATCCAAGACATTTAGCATTACCTGACAAGGCTTTGATACGATGTAGATATCATATGGCTCCTTTTTCTGTTGAAGAGCGGAAGTCGCCTGCTCCTTCAAGAAGAGAGATAGAGTTGTCTAAAATTATACGTGAAGCCTTAGAGCCAGCAATTCTAGTTGACCGTTTTCCTAGGACTTCAATTGACATTTTTATTGAAGTGTTGGAAGCTGATGGTGGGACGAGATGTGCCGCAGTTACAGCTGCCTCGGTGGCACTTGCTCATGCTGGTATTCCAATGAGGGACTTGGTGGCGGCTTGCGCTGTAGGTAAAGTTGATGGTAAGATTGTAGTGGATCTTTGCGATGCTGAGGATAAGTATGGTGAAGTAGACATGCCAGTAGCATACATGCCGAATAAGAAGGTTGTTACCTTACTGCAAATGGATGGAATTTTAACTAGAGAGGAGTTTGATGAAGCCTTTAAGAAGGCTATTAGTGCATGTGAGAAGATTTATGAATTCCAGTTGAATGCTTTAAAGAAGCATCTTTCTATTATTGAAGAAGTTAAGGAGGAGGAGAGTAATGGTTAATAGGGCTTCTTTAGTTTTGAATCGGAATCGTCTTTTAAACTTGCTTTCTCAGGGGCGTAGGGTTGATGGTAGAGGACTTAAAGATTTTAGACCGATTTCCATAGAAATTGGTGTTGCTGGGAAGGCTAATGGATCGGCTAGTGTCAAGATTGGTGACACTTATGTTATGGTTGGTGTAAAGGCTGAGATTGGTTCACCCTTCTCGGATACACCTGATGAGGGTGTTTTAATGGTTAATGCAGAGTTTGTTCCATTAGCTTCTCCATCATTTGAGCCTGGTCCTCCAGATGAGAATGCCATAGAACTTGCTAGAGTTGTAGATAGAGGTTTAAGGAAGAGTGAGGCGTTTAACTTTAAAGATCTCTGTATCATTCCAGGTAAGAAGGTATGGATGATATGGGTGGACATCTATGTTTTAGATTATAATGGAAATCTAATGGATGCAGCGGCTTTAGCTGCTTTAGCTGCATTGATGAATACTAAGCTACCTGTTCCTAAGGTTGAAGGCGAAGAGGTTATGTTAACTGATGAAACTGTTCCTTTAAAGCTTGGTGACTATCCTATTGCAGTGACTATTGGAAAGCTTGGTGATTCATTGATAATTGATCCATTGTTAGAGGAGGAGGAAGTGTTGGATGGGAGAATAACTTTCTTCGTGACTAAGGATGGTAATATCTGTGCTATTCAGAAGAGTCTTCCTGGAGTGTTTTCACCTGATGAAATTTTAGTTGCAGTTGATCTTGCTTGTGAAAAGGCTGTTGAATTGAGGGAAAAGCTTTTCAAGGTATTCGGGATATCTTAGGCGTGCGTGGTGAGTGCCATGGGTAGAACTAAGAAGGTTGGTAGTGCTGGTAGGTTTGGTGCACGTTATGGTTCAACGATAAGGCTTAGAGTTAAGAGAATAGAGGAGGCCATGAGGGCTCCTCATAGATGTCCTAGATGTAGAACTAGGGGTAGAATTAAACGGATAAGTGTTGGAATTTGGACGTGTACTAAGTGTGGCTTAACTTTTGCAGGCGGCGCATATGTACCTAGATCTTCAATGATGAAGTAACGTGGTTTATAATGGTTTTCTTGATAACTACTTCAAGAAGGCCTACTAGAAGGACTAGGAGTTTTTGTAAGGATCTTGAAAGAGTTTTACCTAATGCTGTGAGAGTGAATAGGGGTAAGATGAGTTTAATTGATGTTGCATTAAGAGCTCTTGAGTATAATGCTGATCGCATTATATTAGTTTCTGTCTTTAAGGGTAATCCTGGGAGAATTCGATTTTTTTCAGTTTCCAGAGGCTCTTTTGTTGAGATTCCTCCTATAATAAACATTCTTGGTGTTAAGCTTTTGAGGGAGTTTAGGGATTCCAAGATGATTAGGGCTTCTTCTTTAGTTATACTTCCAATTGGTGAAGAGGCTGATTTACTGGAGTTTTCATCTTCATTGGCTGATGCATTAAAGGCTAAAGTTTTATCTTCTCCTAACATTAATGATTTTTCAACAGATACTGCTTTTCTAAGGGTTGAGCATGGTAGAAGGAGCCTATATAATCTAGCTTTTGTAGATAAGTTTAATGTGCCTATTGGACCTCTAATTAGAGTTAAAAGTATACGCTTTAAGTTTAGAGGACTGTTGGAGGAAACTAGATTTGTGGAAAACTGAAGCTTTCTTTAAAGTTGATTTAAAGGATGATGTTATTGCTCAAATAGTTTTTAAATCGCTTTATCCTGAAGTTAAATTTCCTCCTTCCTCTAGAGTTAAAGTTGAATTAGATGTCAATGGATGCTTTATTAATATTCGTATTAAGGCTGATTCATTATCTTCTTTGAGGGCAGCTGTCAATTCATATTTGAGGTGGATCTCACTGCTTTCGAGAAGTTTATATGTTATTAGGGGTCTTTGATAAATTAACCGCAAGAATTTTAAGTTTAAAGTTCGAGCATGGTGTGAGGGATAAGATTTGACGCAAAAGATTCCTCCTGAAGTGGAGAACAAGCTCATTAGACTTCAAGAGTTACAGGAACAGCTTAGATTGCTTTCCTTGAGAAGACAGCAACTAGAGTTTCAGTTAAGAGAGGTTGAGCATGCCCTTGATCAAGTTAAGGATTTATCAGCTGACGTTGAGCTCTATAAGTCGACTGGATATGTGATGTTTAGGACAAGTAAAGAGCAAATTGTGGATGAATTAACTGATAAGAAGGAGACTTTAGAGTTACGGCTTAAAACCATTGAAAAGCAAGAGAAACTGGTTAGGAAGGAGTTTGAAGAGCTTAGGAGAGATCTAAGTAAAATGCTTGCTTCTACGGGTACCACTTAGAGGTGGAGATTAATTGGCTGAGCTAGTGCTCATAGGCATTAAGGGTATCAGTGAGGATCAAATAGTTGAATTATGTGAGCTAGCTGAAAATACTATTTGCAATTATCTTTTCTCGAATATTCCTAAGAGACAGATATTGGATTTAGATATAACTGTTGAGGCTGACTTGAATGAGTCACTGATAGTCACCATTGACATTGACGTTACTTTGTCTCCTTTTTTCCAGGGAAATTTAGAGGAAGTTGAGGATGGGGCTATTGACGAGGCTTTTAGAGTTATTGAACAAAGATTGAGGGAGTTTAATAAATTTGTTGGGGAAAGGTCTTAGTGATTTCATTTTGAGTTTGAAGCCTAGTAAATGTATTATTTTATGCCATCATAATGCTGATCCTGATGCCATTGGTAGTGCTTATGCCCTTTCATATCTGTTTAACGTTTTATTTCCGAGCATGGATGTACATATTGTTGCTCCTGAGGGTATTAGTCTTTTATCAAGTAAATTGCTCTCTCGTCTTCCATCTATTGACATTTACTCTGATTTTGATTGGGCTGATCTTGCAGTAATGGTTGATACTTGTTCCTTTGTGCAGCTTGGTTCAATTTCGGATAAGATGGCTGATTTAGATATACCGCTTATAGTTATTGATCATCATCTGCCAAGTGAGGAAGTTAAGTGTAAAGCTTCTTTGCTAATAGTTAATGATAATGCTTCTTCTACAGCTGAAATTGTCTTTTCTATATTTGAGGAATTAAAGGTTGATGTAAATCGAGATGTAGCTTTTGCTCTTTTAGTTGGACTGCTATATGATTCTAGACGATTTATTTTTGCTTCATCAAATTCATTTAGAATGGCTGCTTATCTTCTTGATTGCGGTGTAGACTATGGTGATGTATTGAATGTATTGTCTACTCAAATGGATGTCTCAGAGAGGATTGCTCGGCTTAAAGCTGCGCAGAGATTGAAGATCTTAAGGATTAAGGATTGGATAATTGCTTTATCGCATGTAAGTTCCTTTGAGGCGTCTGCTGCTAGAGCTTTAATTGACTTAGGTGCGGATTTAGCATTAGTGGTTGGCGGTGAGAAAGAGTTGGTGCGATTGAGTGCTAGGTCTACTAAGCGTTTCTATGAGGAAACTGGGTTGCATCTTGGTAGAGATTTGATGGAGCCTCTTGGTAAGTTAATTCATGGTGGGGGTGGGGGTCATGCAACTGCAGCTGGTGCCAATGGAGTTGGAGATGTCGACTATGTCTTAAAAATTTGTGTTAAAATGTTAAGGGAGAAGTTGAGCTAATTTTATAGCTCTCTTTTCATTTAGTTTTCTAGTTCATTGGAGGTTTGCAATTGCCGATCATAGAGATGCGGAATGTCGCCTATAGATATCCTGGTTCAAATAGAATTGCAATTCGGGATATTAACTTGAAGATAGAAGCTGGAGAATATGTGGTTATAACTGGTCCTAGTGGTTGTGGTAAAACTACTTTGTGTAGGTGTTTTAATGGTTTGATTCCTCATTTTTATGGTGGTGATCTTGAGGGGGAAATTTATGTTGTAGGTTTATCGGTTAAGGATACTCCTACAAGTACTCTTGCACAGCATGTTGGCATGGTTTTTCAAGACCCAGAATCGCAACTTTTTCTTTTAACTGTTGAAAGGGAAATTGCCTTTGGACCTGAAAATTTAGGTTTGCCCAGAGAGGAGATTGCAGCTAGGGTTGAGGAAGCATTAGAATTAATTGGCATTCAACATTTGCGGGATAGGTCGCCGCATGAGCTTTCAGGTGGTGAGCAGCAGAAGGTTGCAATTGCTGCTTGTATAGCTATGAAGCCTAAAATTTTGGTTTTGGATGAGCCTACTGCTAACTTGGATCCAAGGAGTGCATGGGATATATTGCATGTTCTCTCAGATTTAAGGAGGAAGTTGGATGTTACTATTGTTCTTGTTGAGCATAGATTGGATATGGTTGTTAATCATGCTGATAGATTCATTGTCATGAATGAGGGTAGAATAATACTTGACGGTCTTCCTTGTGAAGTCCTGTTAAACCCTATGGTTGCAAATATTGGAGTTGGTGTTCCAAAAGTGATTAGGCTTTATGATGAGTTGCGGAAGTATAATGTAAATTTAAATTTTGTTCCTCTGTCTTCCGCTGATTTTAAGAGGGCTGTCTTGGAGGTTTTAAGTAGATGATTGAGGTGCGTGGTCTCTGGTATAGCTATGGGGAAATTGTAGCGCTTAGAAATGTTTCATTAAAGATTGAGTTGGGTGAAGTTGTTGCTATTATGGGTGAGAATGGTGCTGGTAAAACTACCTTAATTAAGCATTTTAATGGTTTGCTTAAGCCTCAGAGAGGATATGTTAAAGTTTTTGGTGTTGATACTAGAGAGGTTACGGTTGCTGAATTGTCAAGGCGTGTTGGTTTAATTTTTCAGAATCCTGACCATCAACTTTTTGCTGAAACAGTATGGGATGAGATAGCTTTTGCCTTGAAAAATTTTGGTTTTCCTAAGGATGTTATTGAGCGGCGGGTTGAGTGGGCTTTAAAGCTTTTGGATTTATATTCTTTGAAGGATGAATCTCCCTTTGCTTTAAGTGGAGGTGAGCGTAAGCGTGTTGCTATAGCATCAGTGTTGAGTTATGATCCTGATATTATTATATTTGATGAGCCAACGGTTGGTCAGGATTATGCTCAGAAGGAGAGGCTGGCTCAGTTGATAAAACTTTTACAGTCTCAAGGGAAAACTGTGGTTGTTGTTACGCATGATATAGAATTTGTAGCTGAAAACTTCCCTAGAGTTGTTGTTCTATCTAGGGGTGAAGTGATTGCAGATGGTGCTACAAGGAAGATTTTAACAGATAATGAGATATTGGAAAAGGCAAGATTGCTGCCTCCTCAAGTTACTCAAATTGCTTGGGAGCTCTCTGATTTCGGCGTTCCAAGGGATTTATTATGGCTTCCTGAGATTAGAGATGCTATTTTAAAGATTGTGGGTGGTCGGCTATGAAGGTGTTAGAGGGCTTCGAGTTTAGACGTGGTAATACCTTTATTCATAAGCTTGATCCTCGAGTCAAGCTTCTATACTCAGTTTATATATTTGCTTTGGCTATGATTTATTCTCATTCCTTGACTTTAGCCGTCTTATTCATTTCTACTCTTCCACTTTTCTATGTAGCTAAGAGTTTAGGGAAGCTTGCTAAGTCGCTGAAGGGGTCAATAATATTGATAGCCTTTATCTTCATAGTTAATTATTTAACGCTTGGTTTTGAACGTGCATTGGCTATGAGTATTCGTTTTCTCCTCATCATATCTTGCTTTTCAATTTTCTTCTTAACTACTTACCCTGAAGATTTTGCTGAGGCTTTAGTGAAATTGAAGATTCCATATGAATTTGCTTTGACTTTCACTATGGCTGTTAGGTTTGTTCCCAGCTTGTCTAGGGAGGCTCAAATTATTGTTGATGCTCAACGTTCCAGGGGGTTGGAGCTTGAGAAGGGTAATTTCATTAAAAAGTTGAGGAATTATATTCCGATTTTGATTCCATTAATTGTTGGGGCTATTAGACGTTCAATTAAAGTTGCAGAGGCTATGGAGTCAAGGGCATTTGGAGCTTCACCTAAAAGAACTAGCTTGAGGGAATTAAAATTGAAGTTGAGGGATTACCTCTTCCTTATATTGATTACTTCGTTTTTCATTTTTGCTTTGTATTTAAGATATTGTATTGGGATTGAAAGCTATGTCTTTTCGATTTTTGAGCTAACTTAACTCCTTCTCTTATAGCTTCTATATTCATTTTTGTCATCCGTTTTACTCTCATTTCTATTGCTTTTTCTAATGCCTTAGATGAGATTATACCTGTTTTTTCCGACATGAATCCCAGCATTATCATGTTTGCTACTATTCTGTTATATTTTTCATTAGCTATTCTTGTGGCTTTTACACTGTATGTTTTCATTTTTGCCTCTTTAGGTGTTTCTTTAACTAGATCTCCGTCTATTATTAGTATTCCATTAGGCTTCAAGGTTTTTATGTACTTGTTTAATGCTGGTTGGCTCATGGCTATCATTATGTCGCATTTTTCAATTAATGGGTATTTGATTTTTTCATTAGATATTATTATGTCGCTTTTTGCTGCTGTTCCTCTTGCTTCTGAGCCGTAGCTTCTCATCTGTACTGCATATTTTCCATCTAGTATTGCTGCTAGTCCTAGGATTTCTCCTGCTAATATTACTCCTTGTCCTCCTAAGCCGCAAATTCTTATTTCTACTCTCAACTGCCTCCCCTCGCTTTCTCTATTAGTTTATAAATTTTCTTGCAGAATCCGTCTGCTTCCTTATCTATGAATTCTCCGATGATTATCTTTCCTTTTAATTCTTCTTTTTTCATTGTTCTTGCTTTTTGTATTGGTATTGAATTATCTCTAAACCATTTAATCATGTCTATCGCCCTCCTCATACCAATCCTCCTTCCAAAGGAGGTTGGACATTGGCTTATAACTTCGATAAATGAGAATCCCTCCTTTTTTAAAGCTTTCTTTATGGAGCGTTTTAAGTGAAATATGTGGCATACAGTCCATCTTGCTACGTATGCTGCCCCGGCGCTAACCATTAATTCTGCAGTATTTAATGGATTCTCTATATTACCGTATGGTGTTGTAGTTGTTCTGGCTCCTTCAGGTGTTGTTGGAGCAACTTGCCCACCAGTCATTCCATAAACCATGTTATTGACCATTATTACCGTTATTTCTAAGTTTCTTCTTGCGGCGTGAACTAGATGATTTAATCCAATACCTGCAATATCACCATCTCCCCCAAAGACAACAACTTTTAAATGGGGTTTAACTAACTTTACTCCCATCGCCACCGGTATTGCTCTGCCATGTAGGGTATGTATACTGTCTGCCTTGAAGTGTGGTGATGGTATCCATGCAGCGCATCCTATTCCACTGCAAAATACAAAGTTTCTTAAATCTCTGTAGCCAAGTTCTTCAATTGCCTTAAAGAAGCAATTCATTACGATGCCATTTCCACATCCTGGACAGAAAGGTGTTGGAAGACATTCCTTTCTTAGATATTTTACTGAGAAGTGGTCTTCCATAGTTATATCCTCCTAGCAACTTCTAAGATCTCATTAGGTGTGATGAGTTCTCCTCCACCCACTTTAGTTATCGATATTACTCTACACTTTCCATTAACTGCTCTCTTTACTTCTCTAATCAGTTGACCTAGATTTAATTCTGGTACAATTATTGTTTCTACTCTCTCTGCTATTTCTTCAATTATCCAGTCTGGAAATGGCCACAGTGTTTTTAATCGTAAATGAATAATTTTCATACCCTGCTTTTTAGCTCTCTCCAATGCTTCATAAACAGACCTTGATGTACATCCATATGATACTATTCCGATTCTAGCATTTTCATTTCCTTCTATTTCATAGTCTACTATTTCTTTAGCCTTTCCTTCTATTTTCCAATATAGTCTAGTGATTAATTTATGATGTACTTGAGGGTCGGCTGTGAATCTATATCCCCATTCATTATGTGTTGAACCTGTGACTAAAACATTGAATCCCTCTCCTAACTCTGGCATGGGTGGTACTCCTCTTGGATCATTGGATCCAAAGAATGGCTCAGAGAGATTTACAGGTTTTTTTCTGTCTATTATCTCTATTTTTTCTGGTATTTCTACTGGTTCAACTATATGTGCAGATAGTTCATCCGCCAATAATATTACTGGAGTTCGATACTGTTCCGATAAGTTAAATGCCCTTATTGTTAGCTCGTACATTTCTTGAGCTGAGTTTGGCGATAGAACTATAGCTGAGTAGTCTCCATGTGTTCCCCATCTTGCTTGCATAACGTTTCCCTGGGCTCCTTTACTTGCTTGTCCCGTTGCTGGCCCTACTCTTTGTACTACTACTATTACGCATGGTGTTTCTGTCATGAATGCATATCCTATTGCCTCTTGCATTAAGCTGAATCCCGGTCCACTCGTTGCAGTCATTGATTTAGCGCCCGCCCAGCTTGCACCTATTATTGAGTTTATTGCAGCAATTTCATCTTCCACTTGTATGAATATTCCCCCTACTTGTGGTAGTCTTATTGACATGTGTTCTGCAATTTCAGAAGCTGGTGTTATAGGGTATCCGGCAAAAAATCTGCATCCAGCTGCTATTGCTCCCTCCGCGCAAGCGACATTTCCTTGCCAAAATCTTATTTTTCCTTCTTCATTGCGTTTCAATGCTTGCACCATCAGCAATTATAATGCTGGCTTAATATAAAATGATTTTCATGATCAAAATAATGTGATTTTACATTGATGATTTGGTATGTCAAATGTATTCATACGTGTTGAGGCAGTTATTATTTTAGCCAAATAATGCTGCTAATCCTTCGGCTACTTCTTCCTCTTCGGCTTCTTCCTCTTCTTCTAACTCTTTCTTTTCTTCTGTTTCAGCGCCTGGAGCAACTGAAGGTGCAGCTGGTGCTGCAAGGGATGGTGCTGCTATTGTAGCTGCACTAATTGCTTCGTCAATATTTATCTCCTTTAAAGCTGCTATTAACGCTTTAATTCTTATTTCATCTGCTTCTATGCCAGCTGCCTCTAAAATCTTCTTTACACTTTCCTCTGTAATTGGTTTCTTAGCATAGTGTAGGAGTAAGCTTGCATATACGTACTCGATTTTAATCACCTCCAGTGCGATATTAGGAAAAGATATTACCAGTATTTAAATTTAATCGACTTGGAAATATATGTTTTGACAGTTTATAAATTGATTTTTACCCTTATTTTAATGGGGTTGGTGTTGCGAATAATAGTAGATGAACGGGAGAAGAGTAGTAGAGTTCCTATGAGGCTTAGGGGTCTTGGCGTTACTGTACTGTTTAGACATTTGACTGTTGGTGATTATATTGTTTCTGAAGATTGTGCTGTTGAGAGGAAGACTGTTAGAGATTTTGTTAATAGTGTTAGTAGTGGTCGATTATTTGATCAAGTTTATAGATTGGCTTCTTCATATTCTAAGCCTACATTAATTGTTGAGGGTGATGTTGACTTTGCTGTTTCTCTTCTTAAGGGTGGTATAAGGTCTTTTTATGGTGCTCTCACCTATTTATGGATGGTTTATGGTGCTACTTCCTTCTTTACTTCCAATGAATTCGAGACTGCTGAACTCTTATACTCCCTAATTAGACATGAGCAGGTGAGGGATAAGAAGAGGGTTATAATTAGAGTGAAGCCTAAATTTTCATCGATAAAGGAGAGGCAACTGTATGTTGTTCAAGGCTTTCCTGGTATTGGACCGAAGTTGGCTGAGAGATTACTTAGAAAATTTGGTTCTATTAAGCGGATTGTTAATGCTTCTCCTGTTGAAATCGCATTAGTTGAAGGTATAGGTAGGAAGGTTGCATCAGAGTTAACTAGCTTCTTTAACGCAAAATATGAGGAGGATGGTGATTTTAAAAAACAGGTGAAATTAGATGAACTTTAATGTTGCTATTTAAAGATTAATGTATTGCCTGCAGATACTCTTTTAATTTTATCCTTAAGCTTAAAGGCCATTTCGATAATAGCTTTCTCTCCTGTACAGTGACATGGCATTATTTCTTTTATTTTATGTGATTTTAATGCTTCAATGGTTTTTTCAATTCTCTCTCTTTTCGCTCCTACTAGGTGGAATCCGCCTATGACTGCTCTGATGTCTTCTCTACCAGTAATTTTAATGGCTCTCTCAATTATATTTATGACACCTGCATGTGCGCATCCAGTTATTATTATTAATCCATTCTTGAAATTTACTATTAATGATTGGTCATCAAGCATTTTGTCATCAATAATTTTATGTTCTCTAATGGTTTTTAAACCTGAAATTTTCTCGAAATCAGTTATTCTAGGTACTTCTCCGCTAGTATATACTTGCCTTGAAATTTCAATTGGTTCTTTCAGACAAATTAGATTAGCGTATTGTTGAATTTCATTAGTGGAGAAGGGTATTCCATTATATCTAAACTTGGGTTTTAATACGAATTTAGGTAGAAAACAGTCTGGATGAGCAATTACCGGAATCCTTCTATCTAGCGATTTTAGTACTCCCAATAATCCGCCTGTATGATCATAATGTCCGTGGCTTAGAACTATCATGTCAATCTCCTTTAATTTCACATTCATTTCTTCAGCATTGTTTTCTATGACTTTATGTGAGGGACCTGTATCGAATAATATGTTTGTAATTTTTCCATCATCATATATTATTTTTAAGTGAATGGCTAGGCCGTGGGCTCCTAAAATATTTTTCATGCCAAGTTGCGCTGTGTTTTCAACTAGAATTTTTATTTCAACTTCGTCTATATATGACAATTATCTCACCTTACTTAATTGTCATACAGCTAGTTTAAAATATTTTATATTCTAAGGAAAGGGTTTTTAGCTTCTTTTCTCAGATTGATTTGGGGGAAATATTTGACTTTAAAAATGGTTCGAGAGTCTATGGAGCAAGTTGCATCATTTATTTCAAAGCTTCCTTCAATGATGGATTACGATCAGATTGCACAAATGATTGACATGTTAATTTATGCTCAAGCTGCTAATCGATCAATCTTTGTTGTTGGTGCTGGAAGGTCAGGCTTAATAGCTAGAGCTTTTGCTATGCGTTTAATGCATTTAGGTTTCCATGTTTATGTTATCGGTGAAACAATAACGCCAGCAGCTGGTAAAGGTGATGTCCTTGTAGCTATATCTGGGTCTGGGAGAACTATGATAGTGGTTACTGTTGCTCAAGTTGCAAAGCAAGTTGGTGCAAAGGTTATAGCAATAACTTCTCATCCTGACTCCCCTCTAGGGAAATTGGCTGACCATATTGTTTTCGTTCCTGGTAGAACTAAAATCTCGGATGAAACTGATTATTTCTCACGTCAGATTCTTGGAATTCATGAGCCACTTGCACCTTTAGGCACTCTCTTTGAAATTTGTGCTATGGTTTTTCTAGAGTCCATAATATCTGAGTTGATGCATAGGTTAGGGAAAACGGAGGAAGATTTGAAGGCTAGGCATGCTACTATAGAGGGGACATAGATTCACTATCTATCTATCGCCCACATTATTTCTGATCCAGCTCTATATCCTTCATTTGCTAAATACCTTAACCTATAAGGGCATTGCTTTCCACTTAAACAAATTGAAAGTCTTGCCCCACTTATTTTCCATCCCTTAATCCTACAGTATTTATTTTCTAAGAGGAATGGGCATTTCACTAAATTTTCCTCCCCAAAAGACCTAGATAACTATGTAATCTAAAAAGTTTGTGGTTAATAGGATTTGAAGTTTAAAGTAAAATTTTTCTTATGTGCGTTAATTTTATATTGGAGATTGATTTGCGTTATGCTCGTCCGCTAACTTACATAGAACGATTAATGAAAAGTAAAAATAAACGTGGAGTTGCTGCTGGAAGAAAGCTTCTGAAAATTTATGAGGCTTGGAAGACTTCATTGTCGATAGATGATTTTCTTTACTTCTTAAGATTAATTCAGTATGACTTAAAGGAGGATATTATGCTTTCTCTTAAGGGAATGATTCAAATGGTAGGTCAATTCAGGGCGTATAGCTTTGAGGAATTCCTTATGGATTTAATTAAGAAGAAACTAAAGGAGTTGAATAAGCCTCTTGAAGTATTATGGAATGAGAAGCTTCCAATATGGAAAGCCCCTACAAATGAGGAGTATGCTGCAACCTTTGACATAGCTATAATTAAGAGAGTTAATGGTAAAATTACTCCTTTAATTGTGATTGAAGCAAAAGTTGATGTGGATGCGCCGAGACTTAAAACTGCACTTTTCAACTCTATTTTACTTAAAAATATATATCCAGATGTTAAATATGGTTTGGTTTATGTTAATTGGAATGCAGATGTAATTTTAATGAGTCTGGCTAGAAACTTTTTAGATGCAATATTTAATTTCAATTCGGAAAGTGAAGTCAAAAGGTTTTTAGATTTTATTGAATTAAATTTATAGGCAAAATAAATATTTCATTATAAGTTATTATCTTTAAGCTAAGGAGAATGCCTATGAACACTGAGAATTCCCGTCCGTCTTGGGATGAATATTTCATGAGAATAGCACACTTAGTTAAGAAAAGATCAACATGTCTTAGAAGGCAGGTTGGTGCAGTGTTAGTTAAGAATAGACATATCCTTTCAACTGGCTATAATGGTGCGCCTAAGGGTTTGCCTCATTGTGCTGAGGTTGGTTGTTTAAGGCAACAGTTAAATATTCCGTCTGGTCAAAGACATGAAATTTGTCGTGGAGTACATGCTGAACAAAATGCAATAATACAAGCTGCTGTTTTTGGAGTGAGCACTAGAGGAGCTTCTCTTTACGTAACTGATTTTCCCTGTTCAATTTGTGCAAAGATGATAATTAATGCTGAGATCAAAGAGGTGATTTATGATGCTGAGTATGAGGATCCTATTTCTAGAGAATTGCTTGAGCAGGCTGGTGTTAAGATTAGGAAGTATACTTTGAAGCAGAGTCACTGATGAATTATTGGGTGAAAGTAATGCAGGATTCTTTGAGTAATAGTAAGAGGTCATATGAAATTTATGTTTACCTTATTTTATCTCTTTTATGTTTTCTGCTAAAATTTTTACCGTTAATTTCAACACACTTCCCTCTACCTACTCCCGACTCTCCCTATAATGCTCTTCAAATCAAATTTTTATGTGAGAGAGGTGTGCTATATTTTGATGCTCCAATTTTCAGTTTTGCTTTTGCCTCTTTAATAAATATGATTATTAAGAACCCTATTCTCTCAAGTAAATTGGCTACGTCTATTTTGCTGCTATTGCTTGTTTTTCTATAATTTACTTTACAAAATCTATTAGAGGAGTATTGTTGATGGTTTTCTTGCTGGGTTTGCTTGTCTTTTTTCTTTTTTTAGTTTGTTGATGGCTGAGCATTTATTGAAGAATTCAGCTACAGTTGCATTTATGCCTCTTTCACTTGCATTATACTTTCATGGTTTAAAGGATTTAAAATTAAAGAGAGTTATGTTCTCTGCTTTGTTTGGTTCACTTGTAGTGTTTTCTCATGCTTCGACTGCCAGTGTTACTGGAACTATTCTTACTTCTATTACGCTTTACTTTCTCTTCAAGTATGTTTGGAGGAAGAAGTATAGAATTGTCTTAAAACTTTTGTTTATGCTGCTATTGCTGCTTCTCTCATTATTTCTTCATTTTTAGTTGCGGATGTTATTTCACCATATTATAGCTGTGGATATACTTCGATAAGTGTTGAAAAAGCTTTAGAGTATGTTGGCAATGTTGAATCCCCTTTTAGGGTTATTTTTAAGATGAAGCCTTTTTATGAGCATCTTGTAGGCTTTACTTTAGGTTTCATTGCTTTGATATTGCTCTTTAGATTTAACGAAATTGCAATGCCCTCTTTATCGCTTCTCTCAGTTTTTATTGCGAGTGGAGTTGTTCCTAGTTCTTGGGATATTCGATTAATTTTTACTGGATATCCTTTTTATGCTGCTTTTATTGGCGTTTTAGGTGGCTATTTATATAGTCGCCTTCAAGTTAATGATTTTATTAAGCATTTTATTCTACTTTTCTCTTTATGTATTGTAATTTTCATTTCTCTTTTTCCTTCATATGCTGTGATGGCTTCTAGAATCAGGCCTGGAGTTCCGCGGGAGATGAATTATGCAATCATGAGTATGGATGGTGTTTTTGAGGATGATTCCTTCTTTTTTGCTGGATTTAAAGTTTCATATTACATTCCGCTCTATACTAAATATGATGTA
>JANZKD010000014.1 GCA_025061245.1 Candidatus Culexmicrobium profundum | reverse complement strand
CATAATTCCTGTTTTTACAACTGAGTTGCGTTTTATTGTGACTTCTACTCAGCCTACTCAGCATGTTTATATTACCCCTGAGACTGAGATTCAGGTTAAGGAGACTCCTGTTCGCGAGGAGGCTGTTGTACGTGGTGTTCCTCGTGTTACTTGGGAGGATATTGGGGATTTAGAGGAGGCTAAGCAGAAGATTCGTGAGATTGTTGAGCTTCCACTTAAGCATCCAGAGTTGTTTAGGCATTTGGGTATTGAGCCTCCTAAGGGCATTCTGCTTCATGGTCCACCTGGTACTGGTAAGACTTTGCTTGCTAAGGCTTTGGCTAATGAGGTTGGCGCCTATTTTGTTTCAATTAATGGTCCTGAGATTATGAGTAAGTTTTATGGTGAGTCTGAGGCTAGGTTGAGGGAGATATTTAAGGATGCTGAGGAGAATGCTCCTGCAATAATTTTCATTGATGAAATTGATGCTATCGCTCCTAAGAGGGAGGAGGTTACTGGTGAGGTTGAGCGTAGGGTTGTTGCTCAATTGTTAGCTTTGATGGATGGCTTAAAGGAGAGGGGAAAGGTTATTGTTATTGGTGCTACTAATAGGCCTCAAGCAGTTGATCCTGCTTTGAGAAGGCCTGGCAGATTTGATAGGGAAATTGAGATTCGTCCTCCAGATAAGCGTGGTAGGAAGGAGATTCTTCAAGTGCATACTAGGAATATGCCCTTAGCTGATGATGTTAATTTAGATGAGCTGGCTGAAATAACTCATGGGTATACTGGTGCTGATTTAGCTGCACTGGCTAGGGAGGCTGCTATGACTGCTCTTAGACGTTTTCTACCTCAAATTGACCTTTCACAGCCATCTATACCAGTTAATGTATTGCAGAAGCTTAAGGTTACTAGAAATGATTTTATTGAGGCTATGAAGTATATCCAACCTACATTATTAAGGGAGATTTATGTTGAGGTTCCTGAGGTTCGATGGACTGATATTGGTGGATTGGAGAATGTTAAACAAATTCTGAGGGAAGCAGTGGAATGGCCTTTAAAGCATTCTGAAGTATTTATTAAAATGGGTATTCGTCCTCCTAAAGGCATTTTATTATATGGTCCTCCAGGTACTGGTAAAACTTTATTGGCTAAGGCTGTTGCAACTGAGAGTGAAGCAAACTTTATTTCAGTTAGAGGACCTGAACTTTTAAGTAAATGGGTTGGTGAGTCTGAGAGAGCTATCCGTGAAGTGTTTAGGAGAGCTCGTCAAGCTGCTCCATGCATAATTTTCTTCGATGAAATTGATGCCATTGCTCCTGCGAGAGGTTATCGTGTTGACACTTCTGGTGTAACTGATAGAATGGTTAACCAGTTGTTAGCTGAAATGGATGGTATTGTACCATTACAAAATGTTGTGGTGATAGCTGCAACTAATAGGCCGGACATAATGGATCCAGCTCTTCTACGTCCAGGGAGATTTGACCGTATAGTTTATGTTCCTCCACCTGACTTTAAGGCGAGATTGGAAATATTCAAAATACACCTTAAAAACACACCTTTAGACAAGGATGTTGATTTGGAGAAGTTGGCTGAGAAAACTGAGGGATATACTGGTGCTGATATTGAGGCGGTATGTAGAGAGGCTGTCCTAATAGCTTTAAGAGAGGAATTTACTATAAAACCAGTTTCCATGAAACATTTTGAGAAGGCATTGGAAGTTGTTCCTCCAAGTCTAAGGCCTGAAGATATAAGGAAATATGAAGAAATTGGTAGAGAGTTAAAGAGGGCTTTAGCGTAATTAAGTTGAAGGTGAAATTTTGCCTAGGAAAATTGTAAAGAAAATACTTCCAATTTGGTTTGAAAAGGTTGCTAGTGGTGAAAAGCAAGTTGAAGTTAGATTGGCGGATTTTGATATAAGTGAGGGTGACTTTTTAATATTGAGGGAGTGGGATCCTGTAGAGCAGAAATTTACTGGGAGAGAGCTTGTGAAGAAGGTGAAGAGAGTTCATAGAGTACCTATAGCTGAATATTATGATGTTGAAAAAATTAAAAAATATGGAATTTATTTAATTGAGTTTACTTGAACACCTATTTTTTGCTTAACATTTCTTTTAGTTCTCTTATTCTTTCTTCAACGCCTTTAATTTCATCTTTTATGTCTTCTAATTCTTCTTCTAATGCTCTTTTGTAATCTTCTAGCATTTCTAGTTCATCTTCTGGTGTTAATGGTGGAGGTGGTGGAGGCATGTAGTAATATGGATAGGGTGGAACTGGTGGATATGGGTATTGGGTCTGTTGTTGGGGTTGTTGGGGTTGTTGTACCTGCTGTGGAGGTTGTTGTGTTGGTGGATACATTGGGAAGAATGGTGGTGGATACCAGTATCTCATTCTTCGTCTTCCTCTTCTGCCATAACCATACATTTTTTCATCTCCATTTAATTTTCACATTGGGTGATTTATGTAGGTTGGGTTTGGGTAGTTTCTAGGGCTCTAAACATGGTTTCAAAGCTTTTTCTCCAAGTATCTAATGCTAGTCTAAAGGCTTCAATGTATAGTCTCCAGTAATATGTCGTAAGCATTAGAGAGTATATGTCGTACAGGAAGAACATTGGTTGAAATGTGAATGGCGGATAATAGTAGTATGGTGTGTAGTACATCCAGTAGTATGGAGTCATTGATTTCACCACCATGGTCTAAACCATGGGGTGTAATAGTATGGTGTGTAATACATCCATGGGCTTATCCATGGATAGTATGACATGTATGGATAATATCCATACCATGGAAGCATCCATCCTGGTCTGCCGAATAGCCACCAGCATGATCCTCTACCGAAGAGCCATCCTGGTCTTTGCCATGGTGGTAGATAGCTGAATGGTCCTCTGCCGGGCCATGGACCCATCCAACCCATTCTGCCGCGACCACGACCCCAACCCCAAGCCATTTTATCACCTCAAATATTTTGAGTGATGAGGTGGAATATAAATTTTGTGCAATCGCACAAAATTATGGCTTAAATGTCTTCTTTATGATCTTCAATACAATGTAGCCTATGAGTGAGCCTGGAATGCTGCTTGTTAGAAATGCTATAATAAATATTTCAGGAGCCATTGTTTTTCCAGCCATGGGGCCAACAATGTATGCACTCAATAATGCTCCTATAAATGTTCCTATAGGTTCACAAATTGCAGATTCGTCACGTTTCGTTATTTTATATATTAACCCTACAGTTATTGCGCCTGGAATTCCTCCAGGGAAGGCGAATATGGTTCCTGTTCCAAGCATGTTTCTGATGATTCCTGTAATTAGTGCAGCTAAACCTGCATACCATGGTCCAATTAGTACTCCTGCCAGACCATTAATCATGTGTTGAAATGGATAGCACTTAGTTGGACCTACTACGAAGAATAATGGAGATAAGACTACTCCTAAGGCTGCAAATATGGCTGTTAAAGCCAGTTTTCTTAAGTTAAAGTAGTCTGCTCCATCACTAATCATGGTTTTACTCCGTCTAAGTTAAATTAGACTTAGCTTAAAGAATTTTTGGATGTGATTTATTTGAGAGTTGAGGATTTACTTGGCAAGAAAACTCTTATTATTGGTGATGTGGGTAGAGGTAAAACTCTTTTAACTCTCAAGATTATTTTAAAGTTAATTGAAATTGGTTTATCTGAAGAATTGACTGTATTGGATTTCGCTCCAAATAAGATTGAAATTGATGGTGATGTTATTGGTGGAAAGCTTGTAGAATTTAGTGTTTTTCCTTTTAAAGTTAAGTATTATACTGATAGAATTTTTGCTTCTAGATTGATGGGTAGAAATTCTGTTGAGGTTCTTAATTTTGCTAGATTAAATAGACGTGCTTGTGATGGATTGTTGAGAAGGTATTTGAGGAATCCTTCATCAATTCTAGTTATAAATGATATTACTCTATACTTTCAAGTTGATGATTTGGGTTTGCTTCCTAGAGTTTTGGAGAAGTCTAAAACTTTTATTGCTAATGGATATTATGGTGAAAGACTTATGGATGATAAAGGTAGTAGTGTTAGCTTAGTTGAAAGAAGAAATTTGCTTGATTTAATTGGTATGATGGATTTGGTGATTGATTTAAATGTAGTTGATTATTCCTCTATCTTTAATAATATCTAATTTTGAAGTCCTTGAATTCTCCCTTATATTTCTCCCAGATTACTTGTAGGTCTGTTACATATGCTAGTGGTGGTCCTCTCCTCGCCCATTTAATGACTTTTAATACTGCATCTTTTGGTCCTTCTAGAACTGCTTCTACACGTCCATCAGGTAGATTCATGACCCATCCTTTAACTCCATTTTCCTGTGCTACCCTCCTCATATTACTTCTAAAAAATACGCCTTGAACTCTGCCCGAGATGTATAGGTGGGCTCTAACATATTCCTCTTCCATTCTATCTCCCTATAAATTGAATGTCTTTATCCTCCTTTATTATTTTCACTAAAATTCTAATACATGTACTATATTTACCTAGGAAAGTTTGTGGTGTACTTTAAAGTTATTGGTTCAAGTGCATAAATGTTATTTTATGTTTCCTTTAATACTTCGATGTAAGTCGTTTGTACCCAGGAAGGTTCATAAGCAGACCAGAAGTTACCAGTGCTTTCTTGTCCTCCAGTACCAGCAAGATGTACATACGTTTCCACTCTGTTTATAACTTCAATTTTATATACTTTTGTACTTTGAAGATACACGTAAGGCAGTTTTATCGTGCAGTCTTTATCCAATCTTCTCTCGCTAATTAGATCACTAGTATATAATATGTAAACTGTTTTTCCGTCGACAATGTTATTGGTTGACGTATCAATTATCTGTAATTTCGAATATATTATTATATGACGATCAAAAAAGCCGATACCATTAATCCATTGAGTAATATTTCCTCTCCACTTTATGAGAGCTGCGATGGTATAGTACCCGCTATCAGATGGATTAAAGTATATGCCATATTTACCCCAAGCTTCTGCTAGGGCTTCTCCGTAAGGAGAGGCTGCCACACAAGAAGCGTAAAGTTCATGTTTTCCTTCACTTATATGGGAAGTTGAATAATGATTACTTTCTGCAATTCCCACAGACCATCCATTATGATTGTTGTCTTCATAATCATACGGTGGATAGAATTTTGTGGCAAAAGCTATTGTAGGTATTGTGTTCAGAAGGATTAGTAATATTGTTAGCGTCTTTATCATTTTTCTTTTTAATTTTATATAATATTTTATTGACATAAAGCAAAACCCCCAATATGTATATATAACTTTATTTTATAAATTATATGGAATGACTTGTAATACCGTAATTCATGTAGAGAATTTAACTAAGAAATTTGGTGGATTTACTGTTCTGAATAATGTTAATTTGAGGGTTTTGGATGGAGAGGTTTTTGGCGTACTTGGCCCTAATGGTGCTGGTAAGTCTACTTTAATTAAACTTATTCTGGGTTTACTTAGACCTTCCTCTGGATTTGTTAGGCTCTTTGGCTTGAATATGAGTGTTGAGTCTGAGAGAATTAGAGCTTTACGTATGGTTGGATATGTTCCTGATTATCCTTTTTTCCCAATGCAGCTTAATGCCTTTGATATTTTGTGCTTTTATGGTAGGCTTTTTGGTTTGGAGGGAGTTGAGCTTAAGGATAGGGTTTTTGAGATTTTGAGTTTTGTAGGTTTGAGGAATAGGATGTTTGATAAGATTGGACATTATAGTAGGGGTATGATCAAGCGTTTAGGTTTAGCTCAAGCTTTGATTAATAGGCCTAGGCTTTTGATTATGGATGAGCCTACAAGTGGTTTGAGTCCTGAAATTACTCCAGTATTTAGAAGTTATATTAAAAGAATTGTTGGTAATGGAGTTACTGTCTTCTTGTCTACTAATGATGTTAATGAGGCTGAAGAAGTATGCTCTAGGGTTATAGTTATACATAATGGAAGAATCGTAGGTGAGTGGAAAAGTAATGGTTCAATTAGCTTAAGAGAATTTTATCTGGAGGTTATTGGCATTGAGGATTGTTAAAGCTGTTTTTCTATATGAATTTTTTAGGCTTCTCAAAAGTTTTCGTTTTTATTTTTTATTATTCTTCTCTCTTTTCGGTTCATTAGTAGGTATTCACATGTATAGTAGAATGGGCTCTTTTGATGGAGCTTATGTTTTAAAGAATGTTTATTTTGGTTTTCCAATAATTATTGTTGCCTTATCCATTGATGTTTTTTCATTTGAATTTGAGAGTAGGCATGCACAATTAATTTTTTCTAAGCCTATTAGTAGACTGGCGTTTATTCTTGGGAAAATTTTTGCATTGATTATTTTATTTATATTTAATCTTGCTTCATCCTCATTTCTAATAATATTCTATGCTTACCTAGTAGTCCATGTGTCACAAGACTTGTTAAGTCTCTTTTTGAGTTTTGTTGATGTTCTTTGGGCTTCACTTATACCATTATCTGTAACTATGTTAATTAATGCATTCTTGTTAAGTACTCTTGGAACCTTCATCTTATACTTGATTTTGTGGTATGTTCTGGGCTTTTTATCTGTTTTTATTATTCGTCCATCTAATCCATTGTACTACTATTTGCCGAATGTATCATATCAGCAGATCATTTGGGGTAAGAATTCTACAACTATTCTTATGCCCATACTATACCTATTCCTCACTGTTTTGCTTTCTAAGTATCGGATAAAGTGGATGGATGTACATTAATAGTTGTTGTCTTATTTCTTTCTTCATTTTGCTTCTCTAGTAAATTGTATTGAGCTTCATTTTTTATTTATTGATTATTACTGGATTTCAAGTATTTTCTCCATTTCTCATCTATTTGCATTGTATAGGGGTGTGTTATGCAGAATTTAACTCCTTCTAACATCTTCACTTTATTCCATCTCGGTTTTTCTTGGCTTTTATTTCTTGGTAGCCACATTAAGTGTATTTTGAATTTTTGATTTGTGTGTTTTGATTTTATGTTTGACTTTGATTGAGTCTGTTAATTTGAATCCTAGTTTTTCTATTTGGTTTTTCTTGAACCATGGGCTCCAGTAGTTTTCTTGTGCTATTGAAGTGAAGCCATTGGCTCCTTTGCATTCTTTAATCATTTCATTTACAAGTTTCTTGCCGAAGTTTTGTCCTTTAGCTTTTCTTAGTACCCAGATGCAGTTCATTACTATTATTTTCTCGCCATGAATTGGGTATCCTGATGCATTTGCTGGTGCGTATTCTATTTGACCTATAGTTTTTCCTTTTTCCGTTATATATTAGAATTTTCTTTTTCAATCCCTTTGGTATGGCATGATTTAGGTACTTGCTTCTATACTTGTATTTTCTGAAGGGTATTGGTGAAATACACTTGTATAGGTGGATTTCATATTCAGGTTTATCTGTTATCTCTAGTATTCTAAAATTTTCCTTCACGTATTGGTATATGTTGATTTGGTTCTTAATTGTTTATGTTTGTCTTATCATGAATGATGGTGGTTCGATTCTTTCACTTTTACATTTTGGGCATTTTGATGGTTTTTTGACTCTTTTTAGTTTTATGAAGGTGTATCCGCATTTAATGCATCTTGGTGGTATCATTACTATTTCTTCTCTCCCTCTAGTTTTTGCTCTGAGACTTTTTGCTGCATGCATTATATGGTTATATAATTGATTTTTCATGCTTGGATTTAATTCTAAGATCATGATTAAGTCGTCTACTGTTAATGGTCTATTACTTTTCCTTAGTGCTTGTATTATTTTTTCTCTAATTGTTTCATATGTAGACATAATCCTGTCTCCGTTTTTCTTTTCTTAATATATTCTGTGATTCGTCTTTGGTATAATGCTCTCTTTAAGAGTTCACTTGTTTCTATCCAGTAGTCTATTTTTATTTTTAATTTTTCGGAGATATAGTTTAATGTTTCCTTTAAATTGTCAAATTTTATTGGTTTAGATCTTAGTGCATTTCTTACATTTTCTCTAACTTGCCATACCCCTAATGGAAGTATGTAGTCTGGATATGCTTCTCTTAGGATTATGACTGCTGCTTGTCTTCTTTCTTTAGCTAAATATTCTGTTACTGCTAGTCTAGCTGCATAATAGCATCCTCCTATCTTGGCATAGGTTGTTCTACCCATATATCCCTCCCAATCTCCCCCCATCATTATGTGCTCGGTGGTTGGGTTCCATGCTGATCCTGGATACCATGCTTCAATTGACTCGTAACTCCATGCTTCCGGTAGCATTAGAACTATGAATTTGTTGCCTACTTCACTTGACTCATAGACTCTATATTCATTTATTATCGGGTTTTGCTTTACTTCTTCGTCTCGGAGTCGTCTTGAAATTATGCTGTCTACGGCGGTTATACTCCATCTTGTTGGGACTAATCTCCTTAAATTTTTTAATCCAAATGCTCCAACACTGAATGCTCTTTGAATTCTTGATACTGGAACATTTTTTTGATATAATTCAAGTATGGCTTCGCCAGCTCTTAAATCGTAGTCGTAATGGGCTTTTTCAAGTTTTCTATCTGCACTTGGATTTGATATGTCTAGCTTAATTAGTGGTGCTGAGGGACCCATTGGCTGTACTTCGTCGTCTAAAACTATGGTTTTTCCAGGTTTTCTTTTGAATTGAACTTCAGTTTCGACAGGTCTAGCTGCTAGTGCCAATTCTAATGTTAAATCAAATTTTCTTCCAGCTTTTTCAGGCTTTTTAACGTTAACTAAGTATTTTCCTCTTATTAGCTTCAATCTAAAGTCTATGATTTGTTCAATATCCATTCCAAGCCATTGTTCAGGATAGTCGTAGATGAAGGTGTCTCCTATAAATGGAGGGGTTAATGGTCCAGCATAAACCATTGGGTAGCCAAATCTTCCGATGAATACTGCTGGTGGGGATGATCCTTCAATGTCTGTTCTATTGATTAATGGTTTTACTCTCAGATATGAGTAAAGTTTCACTATTACTGGGCATCTTGATTTTCCGCATAGCTTTTTTGTTCCACGACAATAGATGCAGATTGTCTTTCTAGGTATCTTGACTTTTACATCTTCAGTAGTGATATTTAATTCTAAGGCGTCTTTTGCATCTTCTATGACGTGTTCGATCCATGGAATTTTCTTTTTCATTTTCTTTACAAACTTCTTTTTCATTTTCTCATCTATCTTTACTATTATTTTATAGATAAATCTATTATGGAGTTTTTAATTATCATATTTGTGGTTTGATTGCAGGTTAGAGAGATTTTTGTGAAGTCTATTCTCAGTAGAAGTGGCATTTATGGTATTGATTATTCCATTAATCCTTATTTTGGATGTATGCATGGCTGTCTCTATTGCTATGCAAGATATATGTTGAAGCGTTTTCCAGCTGGTCTTAAGTGGGGTGAATTTGTTCATGTAAAAATTAATGCTCCGAGAATATTGATTAAAGATTTGAGGCATGCTAAATTTGGTAGAATATTATTGAGTAGTGTTACTGATCCCTATCAGCCTATTGAATCTAAATATGAGGTTACTAGGAAGATACTTAGGATACTTGCCTCAAAAAAGTTTCCAGTAACTATTCTTACTAAATCAAGTCTTGTAACTAGAGATGTTGATTTATTGAGGTTGTTTAGGGATGTTGAGATTGGATTAACGATAACTACGATAAATGAGGATGTAAGATCAATTTTTGAGCCGAGGGCTTCACCATCTTATGAGAGATTAAATGCTTTGAAGCAATTAAAGGAAGATGGATTTACCGTTTTTGCTTTTCTCGGCCCCCTAATACCTGTTATTTGTGAGGAGGGTCTTGAATCATTAATTAAGGAGTTAAAGAAAATTAATGTAGACTATGTTGTTGTCGATAAACTTAATGTTAAGGCTGGAAATTGGCCTTACATTAAAAACGCTATCCTTAATTATTTTCCACAATTGTTTCAGAGAATCGAGGAAATATTATTTAATAGAGGGGAGTATGCTCGATACTACTTAGATTTAAAATATAAGTTGTTGTCTTTAGCTTCAGATTATGATCTTGAAGTGGAATTTTGTTATTGATTAAATTAATATTCAACTTGGGTATACTTTTTCTAGGTGTATTGTCATGTGGAGGCGGCGTGAAGTTTCTTATCCGAAAGTTGAATTTGATAATACAATATACTATGTAATTTCACCTAAAGAAGTTGGTAATGCTAATGGATTAAATGTTAAATTTGAGGGGGTTGTCGATGATAAGCCCGTATTGACATATTATGTTACTGGTTGGCCTTGGTCAATTTCCAGTAGATTGGTTGAAGAAGATCACGGTCACAGAACTTTTCTCAAAGTTTCAGGTGTAAGAGTGATTTTTCGAGGTGTAGCTCTTGTTAGTAAAGGTGAAAGAGTCACTGTTTATGGTAGAGTTCGAGATGATACTGTTCAAGCACACGTTATAGAGACGTCTTCTATTATCTTTAAATCTAAGTGATTTGCTTGTTCACTTTTTGTTCACTCTTAATATTAAAAATCTATCTGTGTGGTCAACTTTTTTAGTGGTGGTCGATTTAGAATGATGGCTGATGGCTTCGCAGATATCTTAAGTGGAATTTGTTGTATTGGTCGATGTATGTATAAAAATTTATGTATGTATAGAAAATTTTATATATCAAACATAATATATACTGTCTTCGGTGATTAGGTTGCAGGGCACTGCTATGTCAAGAAGAAAAGCTTTCACTGTTAGAGCAGCTTTGCTTGGAATGATCCTGGTTACTTTATATGTTTGTATAAATGGTTATTTGGGAATTAATTTTGGTTGGGGGTTTGGTTTTGGGACTATTTCAATAATTTTAGGTTATGCTTTGTTTCATAAGTTGTTTGGGGGTTCTTCTAAAGGTGAAATTTCAACCTTAATGATTATAAGTTCTTCAATGATGGGTGTTCATTCTCTTCTTGGATTTCTACTCTATCTATCTGAAAGTGATCCTAATGCATCCTTACCCTTTTGGCTTGCTCCTCCTCGAGATGTCATTTTGAGTAAAAGTTTAAGTTTAGAGTTTTGGCTTATTCCTATCTCCTTTATTATTCTTACTCAGCTTGCTTCCACTTTTCTAGGTTTAATATTCGCATTAGTTTTGAGTAGTGAGTTTGTGAAGAGTAAGCGTATGGTTTTTCCATATACTGCTGTTTCGGCCTCACTGGTTGATTCATGCTTTAATGGGAGTGGTGCAGCTAAACTTGTAGCTTGGTCTGCTGTTATCGGTTTAATAGTCACTTTCCTTCAATATCTAGCTTTATTTTTTGGAATAGATTTGACAACCATTGATTTTACTCCATTTCTACCTGAGGGCTTTGTGTTTGCAGTGGCATTGAGTCTCGGCTTTATGGCTATTGGGTATATTATGAGTTCTAAAGTTTCACTTAGTGTGTTTGCATCAGGCTTAATAACTTACCTTGTAATTTCACCTATACTGGTTCATTTAGGAGTGGTTGAATATTCTAGGGATGCAATGCAATTTTATAATAATTTAATGTTTAATTTCACAATTTCTCCCGCTCTGGGTATAATGATTTTAGGTGGTTTTGGTTTATCTGCCATTTTTCTTTTGAAAAGTAAGTTGGGTAAAAAGGAGAGGAAGGCTGATGATGAGACTCTGGGCTATGCTTATTTATTTAAAACGCTATGGAGAGGGTTATTGAGTAATAAGTTGTATTTAATGTTAACATTATTTATTGGAGTAGTTTTTCATGTTGCAGCATATGTTCTAAATCCTCTGGCTCCTCTTCCACCAATTTTCTCTCTTATCTTTACTGCTTATGCATTTTTTGTTGGGAGTTTCATTGAACTCGTAATCTTGACGAAGATGAGTGGAGAAACAGGTATGACTATGGGTACTACTTCTATCTTATTGTATGATCTACCGATATTTAGTACTGGATATAGAGGATATGCAGCCTATTGGGCTCTTCCAATGCTACGGCCTTCACCATGGGCTACGTCTGGTGTAGCTTGTTATGTTAAGTATAAGGATCAATTTGAGGTTGATGTTAAGGATATAGCTAAGTCTAAAATTGTTGGATGGCTTCCTTCAATTTTTGTGAGTATGATTTTCACTATTGTTCTCTGGAAGTATATTGGATTTGGTACGCCTATGATGCCTGCTATAGGCTTGCTTCAACAGAAGATGTATTATCAAATGTTGGCTACAGGTAATATTGCTGGTACAGTTGATCCTGTACTCTTTGTTGCAGGTGGAATTTTTGGTGCCATATTGGAACTTTTAACTCCAGCTTCAATGATAGGTGTTGCTATGGGTATGTTTCTTCCTCCTCATTACACTATACCGTTTGGAGTTGGAGGATTAATACGTCTCTATACTGACAAGAAGTTTGGTTCTAAATATTATGATGAGAGGGGTAGGCTTATTGCGACTGGAATAATGGTGAGTTCAATTATTGTTCAAGTAGTTATGGCTATAGTAAAATCTATGTTATAGGTAAAGGTAAAGTATTTAAGGGATGAAAAAGTTTTTAAAGGATAAACTACCATTGATGGCTGAATTGGAGGATGAAAAATGTCGAAGAAGTCTAAATCCAAATCAAAATGTAATCATGAGTGGGTTAGAAGACCAAAGTATATAACTGATGGAAAGGGCAGAATATTGAAGCTTGAATACTATTGGGAATGTAAAAAGTGTGGAGCTAAAACTGAGAAGTCTCCATGGAAATAATAGCTGATATCTTGTAGTTTAAGTGATTTTAGCCTTGTTATCATCTAGGTGACTCTGCAAGTTCAACGATTAGTCTAACCATATTTCTAATATTTTCCTTTATATGGTAGAATTTCTTAACATTTAATTAATCAATAATATTTTTGATTTTATGTAGTGCTTCCAAGTTTTAAATTCTAAAATTTGAGCTTTGCTAAAAATTAGGGGATAGTTGTTGATTGTTTGTCTTTTACTTTTTCCATTTTTCAATTATCTTGCTTGAGGTTGTTATTTCTGCTCCATATATTTCCTTTTCATATTTTAATCCCCATTGATGATCTTCTTCAGTGAATGTGGTTACGCAGTCTTCTGGTATAACTATTCTATAACCTCTATAAAACGCGTCTGCTGCTGTGTGCTTGACGCATATGTTGGTGTGTAGCCCTGTTAGTATTACTGTGTCTACATTTAATTCTCTTAATAGCATATCCAAACCTGTTTCATAGAATGCACTGTATCTTCTCTTTTCAATTATGAAGTCTCCTTTTTGTGGTTTTAGTTCATCTATTACTTCTGCTCCTTCTGTTCCTTTTATGGCGTGGGGACCCCATTTCTTAAATTCTAGGTCAACTTCAGGTAGATGTGCATCGTTGGCATAAATCACTGGTATGCCTTTTTTCCTTGCTTCATCTAATAGTTTTTTTAGGTTGGGAATTATTTTTAGTGCTCTTTCGCATTTTAGTGCTCCATGGACGAAGTCTTTTAGCATGTCAATAACAATTACAGCTTCCTTCAATCTTTTCACCAATAACATCTTTGTGGTTTTTTGATTTAAATTTTAAATTGTTTCGCTGTTTCATATCCAAATCTTAATGCTTTAATGTTTTTTCTTGCAAGATTCTCTGGGAAGACTTCTGTTATAACTTCTTCTATGTCTGATATGGTTATATATTCTTGGAGAATCTCAGTGGCCATTAATGCTCCTAGCATAACCATGTTTTCAGCTATTGGAATACCTGCTTTTCTTGCATTTTCAAGTGCATCTATTACAATTAACTTAACATTTGTAGCATTTATGGCTTCCAATATTTCTTCTTCTCTAGGTAGCTTTACTTTTGGTATTGCTGGTCTAATTATTCTATTATTTACAATTATAATTGAGTTGGAATGTGCATACTCTAAATTTCTATATGTTTCAATTAATTCTAATCCTATGATTACATCTGCTCCACCATGGGGTATTAGTGGTGATTCTGGTTTTCCAATTCTTATGTGTACTACTACTTGTCCTCCTCTCTGTGCCATGCCGTGGATTTCTGACATAAGTACTTTTATGTTCTTTTTAACTGCGGTTATACCAATTATTCTTGCTAGGGTTATTAGTCCTTGTCCACCTACTCCGCATACTATTAAGTTAATTATTTTTTCATCTGATTTTAGAACCATAATTCATCCCATCCTTTACTTCCTTTTTCAATCATTTTTATTGCATTAAATGGGCAGAGTTGGGCGCAAACACTACATCCAATGCATTGCTCTTGGATTATCTCTGCTTTTCCATCTGGTTTAGGTGTTATGGCTGGGCATCCAAATAAATTGTAGCATATTCCACAGGCTTTGCATTCCTCTGTCATTACTTGGTATTTAGGGCTTCTTAGTTCTCTTCTTCTAGCCATGGCACTGATGAGAAGTGCGCATGCTCTTCGTACTATTATTGCTGCTATTTTTCTTTGATTTACTACGTAGTCGATGGCTTTTTCAATTTTATCTATGCTTTCGTTGAGATTGTATGGGTCTATTACGTCCACATGTTTTATACCAATGCCTTCAGCTATTTTTTCTGGATATATTATTGCTGTTTTTTCTCCGGTTACCTTTATTCCTGTTCCTGGATGTGGTTGATGGCCTGTCATGGCGGTGGTTCTATTATCCAAAACTAAAACTAGGGTTGGTGCATCATTATATATGGCATTTATTAGTCCCGGTATACATGCATGGAAGAATGTTGAATCACCCATTATTGCGATTGGTGTTTGATTTGTTGTGTGTGCTAATCCGTTTGCTAATCCTATGCTTCCCCCCATTTCTATTAGGCAGTCTTGTGCTTTAAATGGTGGTAATGCTCCTAAACTGTAGCATCCAATGTCACCGCAGTATATTGGATTTATCTTCTTTTTTGATACAGCCTTTTTTAGTGCATAAAACATTGCTCTGTGAGGACATCCTGGACAAAGTGTTGGAGGTCTCCTTGGTATTTCGATTTTGCGAGTTATTTCTAATGGTTTCCATGGTAAACTTAGATTTTCTTTTTTCATGAATTTTAAGATTGCATTTGCGACATTATCTATTGTTAATTCTCCACGTTTCGGAACATAGTCTTTTCCATGAATTTCAAGGTTTAAATTGTTTTCAAAGGCTATTCTCTTTACTTCATTTTCAACTATGGGTTCAATTTCCTCGACGATTAATACTTTCTCAATGTTTTCTAATGCTTTTAATACTATTTTTTCTGGTATTGGAACTGGAGTGGCAATTTTCAGGATGTTTATTTGATCATTTAGCTTTAAGGATTTTAAAGCATCTTTAACGTATCCATAGGCCATTCCTGACGCTATTATTAAGTTTTTGGATCCATAGTCTTCAATCCTATTGAAGGGGACATTATTTACATCTTCTCTTATTTTGCTCCATTTTTCTAGTAGCTTAACTCTTAGTTTCCTTGAAACTTGAGGTATGAGTGTAAATTCACCAGCATCTTTTATGTACTCTCCTTTTGATTTAATCTTTGGTATTTCACCTAATGTTACAGGTCCTCTTGAATGGCTTAATCTTGTAGTTGACCTAAATATTACTGGATGTTTATGTTTTTCACTGAAATCGAATGCAAATTTAACTACTTCTTTAGCTTCAGCTGGGTTGTAGGCTTCAAAAACTGGGATGAATGCATGTAACCCATAATATCTGTTATCTTGTTCATTTTGACTACTCCACATGCTGGGGTCATCAGCACTAACTATTACAAAGCCTACTCTAACGCCAGTATAGGCACTACTCATTAAAGGGTCTGCAGCTACATTTAATCCTACATGTTTCATTGCAACTAGGGATCTAACATTTGAAATTGCTGCTCCATAGGCTGCTTCAAATGCTACTTTTTCATTAGTGCTCCATTCGACATAAATTCCAAGTTTACCAGCAACTCTTCCTAGTGTTTCAATTATCTCTGTTGACGGTGTACCTGGATATGCTGCTGCAAACCCTATTCCTGCTTCTATTGCTCCTCTTGCAATTGCTTCATTCCCTAGGAGAAGTACATGTGTTCCTGGAGGTGCTAACACTCCACGAAACAATAATTTTTCACCTCAATATCACAATAACGTTAACTTATTAAATACTATGGTTAGTAAATTAGCTAACATTTTTAACTAAACTTACTTATATTTTTCTTGGTGCTTTTCTTGAAGATGAATCGATACGACTTATTGCCGGATGATCTACCAAAGTATTGGTATAATATAATTCCAGATCTGCCCGAGCCATTACCGCCTCCAAAGGAACCTAAAACAAGTCCATCCAGAATAGAATTTTTAAAACGAGTTTTAGTTGGTGAATGCTTTAAACAAGAAATGTCTAATGAGCGCTGGATACCTATTCCTGACGAGCTTAGGGAGCTGTATATTCAAGCTGGTAGACCGAGACCACTGTATAGGGCATTAAGACTTGAGAGAAGATTAAAGCTTGAAAAGGTTAGAATTTACTATAAACGTGAAGATCTATCGCCAACTGGTTCTCATAAGGTTAACACTGCCCTTGCACAAGCATACTTCGCAGCCAAGGAGGATAAAGAGATACTTGTTACAGAGACTGGAGCTGGTCAATGGGGTACAGCTTTGTCCTATGGAGCTAGACTCATGGATTTAAACTGTGTTGTATTTTGGGTTAGATCAGTTTATGATTGGAAGATTGATAGGAGAACATTTATGCATCTATATGGTTCAACTGTGTATGCATCTCCAAGTAAGATAACGAGGGTTGGAAGAGAAATTTTAAGTAAGAACCCGAATCATCCTGGATCGCTGGGAATTGCAATTTCAGAGGGACTTGAATATGCTTCCGAGCATGAAGGTGCAGTTTACTGTCTAGGTTCTGTTCTAAATCATGTTTTGATACATCAATCTATAATTGGACTAGAGACAATGAAACAATTTGAATTAGCTGATGATAAGCCAGATCTAATAGTTGCATGTTTAGGTGGAGGTTCAAATTTCGGTGGAATTTCACTCCCCTTTATGGGTGAAGTATTAAAGGGTAAACTTGAATGTAAATTCTTAGCTGCACAGTCGGAAGCTGCTCCTAATCTAATTAAGGGTGAGTATCGATATGACTTTGGAGATGTTGCAGAATATTCACCCCTATTGAAAATGTATACCTTGGGACATAAAGTCGAGATGATCCCAATAAAAGCAGATGGTCTGAGGTATCATGCAGCTGCACCCATAATAAGCCTATTAAGACATCATGGATTAATAGATGCTGTAGCCTATCCCACAGATGAAAGAGCTGTCTTTGAGGCTGCAAAGATTTTCGTGGAAAGTGAAGGATGGATACCTGCACCTGAATCAAGCTATGCCATAAGAGCTGCAATAGATAAAGCATTAGAATTTGAGAGGAAGGGTGAGGAAAAAGTTATATGTATTAACATAAGTGGACATGGCTTCCTAGATTTGCCAGCATACAGAGAAATATTGTCATTACCTTAAATTTCTCTCAATATTTCTTTTATTTTATCATAAATGAAATACTTGTAATGTTGCTTTGTGATTTTCTATCTCCCCTGATATTAACTATCTCCCCTGAAAGTACTCAATAATTAGAATTAAATTTGAAATTTTTCTTTCAAAACATACTTTACTATTGGGTCTGGTATCTTATATTGTCCATCTTCTTTGATTAAGTAATTGTATTTTACTAGCTTATTTAATAGCATTGAGAATCTTCTATCGGTGATGTATCCGGCCTTAATGGTTACATAATCTTTTATGTCAGACCATTTGGTATAACCTAGTGAAACTGCTTTGAGTATTGCTCCATATCTTCTTCTAGATGGTTCGATTACTCTTTGTAGTTCTTCTAAAACTAGTCTAGAGCATTTTTCAAAGGTTTCATTAATTGCCTCTTTGTGGGATAAGCCTTGAATTCCCCTATAATATCCATAAAAGGTTAACCAGCCAACAATGCCATCTAATTTATTGACAACCTCTTCAAGTTCTTCTTCTTCAACTTTCATTTCAAGTTCTTCAAATCCCTTTTTCAAAAATTCCATTGAAGTTTCCTTGTTAAAGCGATTTAAAACTACTTCGCGATAATGTCTTCCATATAATGGTGCCGAAGGATCATCAAATTTAAGGAAGTCCCTTAAAACTCCAACCTCGCTTCCAGTGAATATGATGCTTATGTTTCTTAGGTTATCTGTAACCCAAGCGAAAATTCCATCATATCTTACTCCACCAGCAAATCGAAGATATTGAGCTTCATCAAATGCAACAACGAATCTGAATCCATTTCTAAAACACCAGTCATCTATAACTTCCAGTATATCTGTAAGTTTACTGCTAATGTTGGGTTCAACTTCTACACCTACCTCACTAACATAAAAACCCTTAATTCTCCCAATTACATCTTTAACTTTGAACTTAATTTTCTCAAAGAATTTCATATTTTTAGTGAAACTATCAGCAATAGCACTAAATAATGCTCTTCTATGTATGACATTTCCATATTCAAAGAATATTTTTCTCACATCGACTATTACGTATGGTAGATTACTTTTTCTTAAGGCAACGTTGACTATGCTGCTTTTACCAATTCTTCTAATGCCAGTGACTAGGATAATTCCTTCGCCCAATCTTAGTGCTTCAAGAATTTCATTCAATTCTTTTTCTCTATTGAACAAATCTTCTTCAGAGATTTTGGGTCGAATATCGAATAACAACTATCTCCCCCGACATCTACTATCTCCCCCGCCCCTAATAAGCTTTTGCCCCTAAAATATGTACAATTTAATAATTATCCCAATAATCCTCTAATTATCTCTATTATTTCGAGTAAACCGATAAGAGAGACAACAAAGCTTGAAATAATATATCTCATTAAGTATTCTTTAATTTTAAGGGTATTTCTTTCAGCGTATTGTACTCCTTTAATTGCCATCAACCAGGACTTATATTCTGATATTAAACTTTTAACAAAAATTACTTTATGTATGAACCATAAACCTCCAGAGACTACATATATAATTAGAATTAGTATTGCAATTTCACCTAATTTAATGGTATAAAGCACCGCTGAAAATATTAGTATTAGTGCTGTCAATAGCGAAAATATTAGTAATTGCCTAAGAATGACTGACAAGGAAATGCTGTATCCCCTCTGCTTAGCAAATATGTTGAAAAACTCCTCTGCCTCTCTTAATTCTGCAATCATAAACTCCACGTATATTACATAAATAATAATTCTATAATAATGATAGCTATTGTCCTATTTAACCTATGGTTTCTAATCCAACAAGGCTTACTAATAATTCCAAATCTCTTTCATTTTTAGTGAAGACTGATATGTTTCCAAGCTTAACATTTTTTAGGCCTACTTCTTTTACCTTGAAGTATGTTTTAACCATTTCCATCAATTTGGGTCTTCTAACATTCATTAGCTTATATTGTGGGAAGAATGCAAGTATTGTGAAGGGTGTTTCAGGATTGATGGATGCTATTAACTCTGCTATTTTGACTATTTGATCCTCTTCTACCCAGTTTGGAATATATAATGTTAAGACTTCTAAGATGAAGCCCATATCAATTGCGAGTTCTGGTACTTTTAAAATCCACTTATTGGTTGTTCCACATAGCTTCTTATACACCTCCTCATCATATGCCTTTATGTCAAGCCAAAATGAATCAACTCCTCCACTAGCCAATATTTCTAAATTTTGCTTGGTTAATCCATACCCGTTAGTTTCGAGGAGGACCCATATTTTCTTGCATTGGTCTTTAATTTTCTCTGCTGCTTGAGCATAGAATTCAGCGCAGCATGCTAAGTCTCCACCAGTGAAGGAGACTATATTTCTAGCTGGTCCCCAGCCTTGAATGCTAAAAACTATTTCATCTACATCCAGTTTATTTGGACAGTATTTACTTCTTCTACCATAAATTACACAGGAACCGCAGTGTCTGCAGAGATCTGTTGCATGCCACATGGTTGCTCTTTCACGTGGCTCCCATGCAGTAACTATTTTTTCATATTCAGCTACTCTTAAAGCTAAGTCTTCAGTTGACATCCATTCTCCGCTATAGTATTGTGTGAAGCTCCATGAATGACATTTCAAGCATCTATGGTTACAGCCGCTCTGGTATATGGAGAGATAGTCTTCGGGTCGAGAGAGTTGAATTGCTTCTATAAGCCTATAGTAGATTCCGTTTTTCTTTCGTAGGGTTGCTTCACATGCTCTTTTAATACTTTTATCAAGCATTATGACGCTGCAAGCACCTGGAGGATAACCCTGTAAGATCATATTGCATGTATTCTTCACTTTGCTCCCTCAAATTATCTAAACTTATTTATGTTAGTGCCTTCAATAATTCAACTCCCTTCGTAGTTATGGCATAGTAGGTTCGTACTCGCCCTTTAATTATCTCACTTTTACTTTTGGAGATTAACCCTATTTGCTCTAATTCCTTTAGGTGTTGATAGATTGCTGGTATACTGATTCTAACTTTGCTCTCATTTATCTTCTTCCAAATTTCATATCCATGAAGTTTTTCATTCTCAAGGATTTTTAATATCTGTATTTTTGTACTTCCAATTCCAATTCGAGGTTTAGTTTTAACTTTAAATCTAATAAATTTCTCTAGCATTACATTTTTTTCAAGCTCTTTTATTGCTGCAACTGGATCCTTTAAGCCGGATCCAGTTATTATGCAGACTATTGTGTCTGAGGGGTCTATAATGCCTTGATTTAAAAGTTTACTTATGCATGCAATTGTTGATGCTGCGGCTGGCTCAGCAAATATTCCCTCCATTTTGGCTAGTGCCTTGGAGGCCCATAACATTTCTTCATCTGAAACTTTAATTGCATATCCATTACTTTCCCTCAAAGCCCTTATTGCCTCTATATCTCTAGTTGGTTTTTTGAATGCAATGTCAACGGCAATTGTTCTTTCAAAATTATTTTTTGGATCCTTCTTGGAATGGAATTTGTCTACTATTGGAGCGCATCCTTGTGGTTGTACTCCTATTATTTTTGAATTTACTTCGTCTATTAATCCTAGTATTTGGAATTCATTAAGTGATTTCCATATAGCTGACACTAATCCTCCACTACCCATAGGTGCAATTATGAAGTCTGGGGATTGCCAATCGAAGTCTTCAATTATTTCGAAGCCAATTGTCTTTTCTCCTTCAAGTATGAAGGGATCAGCATTATCGGCGAGATAGTATTTTTCATTAAATTTTATTTCATTGAATTTATATCCTGGTAGTATGGTGGCTCCATAAACTATTATTTGATATAGTTTGCTGGCGTCTATTTGATGTGAGATGAAGACTGTGCATTTTAGTCCTGCTTTAGCCGAATATGCTGCCAAGGAAGCTCCTAAATTACCCTTAAATAAACCATATACTCCCTCAAATTCCTTTTCATTTAATTTGGTTACTAGTACTGAGGCTCCACGGTCTATGAATGAGCCTGTAGGGTTCTTAGTTTCATCCTTCACATAGAGTTTTTTTAGGCCTAGCTTTTCTCCTAATTTATC
>JANZKD010000013.1 GCA_025061245.1 Candidatus Culexmicrobium profundum | reverse complement strand
TGAATACCATATCAAATTTTCCTTCAAGCTTTGGTATTACTTCTAAGGCATCTCCTATAATGACTTTTACCATTGGTCTGATTTCAGCTTGTTTGATATTTTCTTTTGCTATTTTTGCTTCTTCTTTGTCGATTTCAATTGTTATTATTTCTGCATTTTCATCGAGCTCTTTTCCCATTATGATTGTTGAGTATCCTATTAGTGTTCCAATTTCTAGTATGCGTTTAGGCTTAAATTTACGTACTAATTCTGCTAATATCCTACCCTTCTTTGGACCTATTATTGGGAGATATTTACTTCTAGCCATTTCTTCAATGCGTTTAAGAATAATTTCAGCCTTATCATTTACCATCATAATATCTCCTTAATTAATTTCGTTACCTTATTTTAGTGTAGCTAAATTTTTTACTACTAAGTATGCTATCATTAATAAGGGTATTAACGGAATTTGAATATAACTCCAAAATTTAAAGACTTCAATGAAGCTATAAATGTCCACTAGGAATCCTGATATGATGCTAGATGTGAAGGCTCCTATTGCTCCAATAGAGTTTATTATTCCAGCTGTAATTGATGAATGTTTTTCTCCAACTATCTTTATGGGAATAACTGCTGTTATTTGTGATTCTATTGAATATAGGAGTGCACTTAGAATTATTAATGCTATTATTCCAATTTCCCTATTTGACTGATAGATGAATGGAAATGAATAGGTTAGAATCATTGTAGTTAGAGACATGGTTAATACGAATAGTGTTTTCTTCTCGATTTTTATTTTATCTGATATTATTCCAGTTGTTATCATTCCTAAACTGCCTGTAATAGGAAATGTTAATGCTATGAAGGTTGAACTTAGAGTTGATTTCTCAATTGAGAATATATATGCTGGTAGATATACTGTTAAGCCGTATCTTATGGAATCTATTATGAAAAATGATGTTGCCAATAAAAATATTAGTTTTACGTGCATTCCTATAGTTTCTCTCTTAATGTTCTTTTTAAGTTCATTTCTCGTTGAAGTATGTTTTCCATTTAATTCTTTCATTCTTTCAATCAAATATATTGATGCTGGAATTGCTATAGCTAGAAATAGTAGACCATTAAGTGTAAATCCATTTCTCCAATTCATACTAGATACGACTATGCCAGTAAATAGCCATGAAATAGCATGTCCAATAGCCCAACTCGTATTAAATAAACCGAATAATACACCTAATTTCTTCCCCCTTGAAATTATTGCTACAACTTTAACAAGTGTCGGCCAACCTAGTGATTGGAAATATCCATTTAACATCCATATTAGCAATAGTGAAGTGAAGTTTTTATTTAGACTAAAAAGTATCGTCATAATTCCTGAACCAATAACTCCTATTAACACCATCTTTTGAGGTTTAAACTTCATACTTAGATAACCATTCAATATTTGTCCAGTGGCATAAATTATGAAGAAACCTGATGCAATGGCTCCTAGTTGTGAGTGTGGAATTCCTAGCTCTAAATTGATTAAGGGAAGCGCAATGGAAAAATTAACTCTACATAAATAGAATGATGCATAAATAATCCAAGTGGCAATCAGAATACCTATAACATTCAAATCTTGCTCACTCACTATTTGTCTTGATCTTTCCTATTACTCTATTTATCTTCAATTTAATCCAATGTTTTGATGCATCACTTATTAAAATGCTTTCTCTCTTTTTTACTTCTAGTTCTTCTGGTGTTAATGGAATGACTTCTATATAGGGTGATATTTTTTCTTTCCAAATTATGTAATTGATGAAGTCTAGTCTTTCTGTGAATTTCATTTGCTTGAAATCTGGAGATATTACTATTAAGTCTATGTCGCTTGTTTTAATCCATGTTCCTTTAGCATAGCTTCCAAATAGATAGACTTCTTGGATTCTAATTTTCTCTGATAACTTTTTAATTAGCTTTTCAATAGCATTGACAACTTTTTCTGGAATATTCCTTAACATATTCTAGAACCTCCTCTGCAATTTTTAATGCTCTTTCAGCCTCAATTTTATCTACTGCTTCACTTGGTAGACCATTAGCTGCATCGGGATATCTTGTTATAGTATAGTACTTATTTAAGACGTATAATTGATTTTCAAGTTCACTTGGTAAGTTAAAATCTGCCTCCTTAAGTATTCTATAGAGCTCAGTTACTGTATGGATGTATGGTGGATTTTCTCTCTTAACTATGAAGAAGAGTGCCTTTAAAATTTTTTCAACAGCTTGTTGAGAATAGAAGGCGGCTCTAAACCATCTTCCTCTCCTTATTGCTTCTTTCGCATCATAAATGTCTTCTTCAGCAGCTTTTATCCATAATGTAAATCTTCTATTCATCTCAATCCTCTATAGCATTTATTGCATTCCAATAATAAATTGTCTTCCTTCTTATAATCTTTTAACATGCTTCTTCCATTAGGTTGCTTTGAATGGACTAGTGAATTTTATATAAGATTGTCTTATTTTTATTATGATGAAATATGACTCGGAGTAGTGGTAGGCTTCTAGAAAGAAATGCAATCTCGCTACTATTAACGGTGATTCTAGTTAGTATTCTGCCTTATACTCCTGGACTTGTGTACTGTGAGTCTTCTAGTATTCCCTACTATGCTGATGTTATAAAGTATCCAACACCAGGCCTACCTGAACCAGTTTTAGATGGCGGTGTCTTTAATGTTACAGTTAAAATTGATTCTAATATTGTTTGGCTTGATGCTGTGGTTTATAGTGAAGTAACTCGGGTTACTGCAACATTATTGAATGCAGAGTATGATGATGTAAAGGGTCTCTGGAATTTACAGTATAAATTGCCTAGTGGCTTAGGTGAGGGTGCATACAATTTAAATATAACATATAAGTCTTCGACTAATGGTTCAGCTGAGGTTTTAACTCAACCAAGAAGCTTATGGATCTTGCCTAGTTGGCCTGAAACTCTAGAAATTTTAGTTTGTGGTGATGTGAAGGTTAATGGTATTCCCTATTGGAGGGAACTTGTAAGAGAAGCAAACCTGATTGACCCTGACCTAATAATCTTCCTCGGCGATCTAGTAAATATCCCAACAATACGGTCAGAATGGATTAAGTTTCTTGAGCCATTCAATTTAATTTTAGATCCAATTTACATGATCCCAGGTAATCATGAATATTCAAGTATTGGCAATGCTGAGTTTTATGAGCGAATAATTGGGCCAGTTAATTACTCAGTGGTTATAGGTGATTTTCTATTGATAGGGTTGGATACTGATCTAGATGGCTGGATTAGGATGGATAGACTTAAATGGATTGAAAAAATTTTAATGAAGTATAGGGATAAGACTAAGATAATATTCTTCCATCACCCGTTATTTGATCCAAAAATTAAATCTCTAGAATCTGGCTACTTTAATATATCTTCATGGACTGATTTCGACTATTTCATAGAGAATGGCTTAATATATTCTGAGGAAGGAAGCTGGATCAGCCATCTAAATGAAGCTAGAGAGCTCTTTAGACTTATAATTGAATATGATGTAAGGCTTATTTTAAGTGAGCATATTCACACCGACCTAAACGTGATAATTGAAAATACCAATACTGGAAAGAAACACTATTTCATCTCACCAGCAGCATTAGCATATGAT
Source organism: Candidatus Culexmicrobium profundum (assembly GCA_025061245.1). GTDB lineage: Archaea > Thermoproteota > Methanomethylicia > Culexarchaeales > Culexmicrobiaceae > Culexmicrobium_A > Culexmicrobium_A profundum. The sequence goes on along the minus strand of JANZKD010000013.1, from coordinate 18,386 downwards.
ATTCCAGATTATGATTTAAGAGGCTTCAAGCTTATCAAGATTAGTGCCAATGGAACTGTTGATGAGACTTCATTATATTATCCTGGAACTGGAATCTTCACCTACCCTAATTCAATTCCAATCGACATTGGATGTACAGTGAATTATCAACCAAAGCAACCATATGAAATAGGCTTCCTAGAGTATTATTATACTCCTCGAAATAATGGAACCAGTCATGCTGTTAGCTTCATAGTAAAGAATAAGCTAAACATGACATTTAGTAATCCAAGAATCGTATTTAGACTTCCTGCAGACATCCCGATAGAAAACTATGAATGGCATCCCTACACTCCTGAATATGAATATATAGAGAAAGATGGTATCTACTATGTATTCTTAAAGAATATTCAAATTCCTGCAAATGATATAATCTACTTTACAGTGGAGGCTGAAGATGATACTGACAAGCCAACTGTAAACATCATTGATGCTCCAGAGAAAGTTAATCCTGGCTCATGGATTAAAGTTAAAATTGAAGCTTTTGATGAGGGTTGGGGTATAAAGGATGTAGGCATAATGTATTCTGTCACTGAAGGAAAATGGGTAGTTCCATTATCTCCATTTATAGACTTTATAAAGTTAAGTAATGGTCGAGTAGTCTATGAGGCATGGATACAAGCACCTAAAACAGATACTATCCTCAAGATTACTGCATTTGCTGTAGATTGTTCTGAGAAAACAAGTGACTATGCAACTGTAGAGATTATTGTTGGTACTCCTCCAAAGCCTAAACATACATTAACTATAGAGTCATCACCAATATCTAATATTGAACTAACCATTAACGGTTCAAGCTATACCACGCCATTCTCAGAACAATTAGAGGAAGGACACTACTCTATATCTGTGCCAAAGAAAATTACTGTTGAAGGCGAAACCTATAATTTTGATAAATGGAGTGATGGTAATACTAATCCCACTAGAACAATCTACCTTAATGAGGATATGTCATTAACTATAAATTATGAGAAGGAAGTTCCCCCTCCACCGCCACCATCATTCACTCAATGGCTACCAATGATTACCGCAGTTATCATAGTTGTAATCATAGTTATACTGTATCTAGCCAGACTTAGAAAATCCAGTACCTAAACTCCTTTTCTTTATTTTATGATAATAATGTAGGTAGAATTTAATGTTAATTTATGATTTAACTTTATGGAAAACTCTTCTTTCAATGTATAAGTCTATTTTTTCAGGTGACTTTACTATGAATTCAACTGGTGTTTTCGTAGCGCCAGAGAGAATGTAAAACTTAAATGTCTCTAATTTTTCATCTTCAGGTATTAATGGAATAGTTACCTCTCCAAATGAATCTTTTCTTTCTAAATATAATAGTCCTCCTCTATTAACGATGTTTATTCTTATTATTCCTTTATATGTTTCATAGCTTCCTGAAAGCATATTTAATTTCTTCTCAATTTTGAATGTTGGAATTTCTTTTTCTGGATCTCTACCCATGAGTGCAGCTAATATTCCCTGAACAACTGTGAAGTGTGGAAAGTCACCTACATTAGATGCTATGGCAACTCCAATTTTTAATTCAGGTATAAAGGCTAGATTTGCACTTGACATTCCAGTAGACCCACTATGAGCCACCAGTTTGTATCCGAGGAAGTTTTCAACAACTCCCCAACCATAACCATATCCCTGTCTTCCAAATGGTCCAGGTGGTCTTTCCACGTGAATTTTCTGCATTTCCTCTATTAACTCTGAATTTACAAGCTCCACTTCTTCAAATTTTCCTTTATTGATGTTTGCTATCAGATAGTTTGAAAGTTCAATTACTGAACTTAATAGTCCTCCTGGAGCATATATTAATTTGTGAAATGGATGCTTTACTGGTATCAGCTTTCCCCCTTTATCTCTCCAATAGGGTGTCATTTTATCTGGCTCTTTTTCAAATTCCTCCCTTGTGAAGGTGGATCTATGCATTTCTAAGGGCTTCAATATTTTTTCTCTAATGTAATCTTCAAATTCCATTTTAGTAACTTTCTCAATTATATGTCCAAGCATGGTGTAGCCTGCATTAAAATAGAAAAATCTTTTTCCAGGCTCGTCTACTATCTCATTCTGTGCACCATTAATTAATCGATAAAAATCATTGTAGCTACTTAGTGGAATCCATTTTTCATCTCTTCCCAGCATTTTGGGAATCAATAATTCAGCTGTACCAAGTGATGGTATTCCAGTAGAATGGGTTAATAAATGATGTATTGTAATAGGCTTATCCTTTAATCCTATTTTTAATGGGATATATTTACTTGCTGGATCGTCTAAACTTATTTTTCCATCTTGAACTAGTTGCATGATTGCAAGAGCAGTAAATGATTTAGTACATGAACCTATGCCATATAACGTGTGAGGTGTAGCGGGAAGATTTTCTTCAAGATTTCTTGCTCCAAAACCCTTGGCATATAAGAGTTTTCCGTCCTTTACTATTGCAATACTTAGCCCAGGTGTACGAGTCTTAGTCATTAAATCTGTAATGATATTCTCAATTCTGCTCATCATCTTTTCAAAATCCTTCGACATAAATAATCAACCTCTATCTGTATATGTTTCTTTGATTTATAATACTTCGTATGTCAATTTATATTAAAGGTACATTCAACTAAGCTATTTCTAGTGACTTTTAATGTGATTATGGTGATAGTTAGATGATGCTAAAAGAAGAATGGTACATCTTTCCAAGCCATATCTAGCCAGTCAAACTCTGTTACTACTTCTCTCTTAGAAATGACTTCCTGCAGACCTTTAAGTAGTGCGTGATGTCTTTTTTCATCATCTAAGATGTACTTCAATATATATGCAATTCTCTTTTTCTCTAATTTCTCAAGTAAATTGGTAATCGTCTTAATCATTTCACTTTCTATTTCAATATGCTTTTTAATTGTACCTTCAAGCTTTTCATACTCTTCTTCAGTAAGAGGCGCGCTTTCTCCGCGAATCAACTCTACTAATGCTTCAAATATCTCTGCATGCTTTCTTGAATCATGGGCAATACTGCGCATTAAAACCTTAATCATCCTATTACCCAAATCAAATGTAGCTTCTTCAAGCATTCTAGCATTCTCTTTTTCAACTTTTAATCTAGATTTTAAATATGAAGATAAATTCTCATATATATTTTAAAATTAATTTATCCTCTACTATATGTATTTTGTTAATTGGAAAATCTTACATTATTACCCTATTAATGAGAAATTTTTGTCCTCCACAATATCTCAAGCTTTGTTAACAAATCTTTACTTAAATTTAAGTCGCTTAACGTTACCTTATACAGGGTATTTTCACGTTTAATATGAACAACTAAGTCTTTAAATGGTTTAAAAATTGTCTTTTTAATTTCAATTAACACTACTTGTCCGATAATATTCTTAGTTCTATGTCCCAGAATTGTTTCATGTTTAATTGTTATTCCATTTGAATATGCAATATATGTTAACCCATATTTCCTAAACAATAAAATAAATGTAATTAATATAACTGGTAATGTAATCCAGAGATTGATGGGTGATGGAAGAATTGTAATTGCAATGGCTAAGAAACATAATGAGTAAATTGAATTAATTAAGATAGTTCTGTTATATTCTGGCTTTAAAATTATGATGTCGCTTCCAGTAAGTGTAGGATGCATTTCAATAAGCTTATCCTTAAACTCTTCACATATTTTAAAAGCCAGCATGCCTAGTCTTGAAAGTCGGTATAGTGAGGCGTCTTTATCAAGTAGTAGTTCCATTTCCTTTAAGTGGTAATTTAACGTGCTTCCATCCTTAATTTCTAGTTCATTCATCAAGTCTTTAAATGATATGGTTTCATATGTTGCAATTAATTTGAGTATTTTTCTTCTAATTGGATGTGACAATGCACGGAAAATATAGGATAACTGGTCTTTATCATTGTTTTTCACTTCTCTTTCTCCTCTCAGTATAGTAGTCTACAACTATTATACCTAATCCAATTAATGAAATTAAACTTATTCTTGGAATAGCTTTTATTAAATTGATTTTGAATTCTTTAGATGTTATCATTTCAATATTGCTTTCATATTTTTTCTCCTTAAATGCTATTAGTATTATGCTATATGATGTATAATTAGAAATTATAATTTCACCATCAGTTGATATGTTTTTATCAAAGCGTATGCTGTTTAAAATATTGTTTAATTGTTTTTCATCTAGATATTTTGAAAAGTATTCCCTTGGAATTGACAATATTCTTTCTATTTCTATACTTGAGAGGTTTAATACTGGCAGTATCTTACTATTTAAGCTGCCTCTATATAGATGGCATTCAATTTTTAATGGCGGTTCCATTTTAATTTTAAATATTTTTTCACAGTCTATTATTGCATCTGAAAATAGTATTATTCCTTCTGGAATAACTGTTTCATATTTAGTTTTTTCTGTATAATTGAGTAATTCAATGAGCTGTTTTCGACCAACCATTATATATGCTTTAGTCTTGGTTGTATTTATTGTCTGTGAGCTGAAGGATTTTCCTCCTGTTGTGAAGGGTGATATACTAAATATTACACATGAGATTAAGATTATTATCATTGAAGTTAAAATTGCATATCCAATTCTCTTCAATTATTTCACCTCAAAATATTTTTCAAATAAGAATATTGAAACGATCATTAGAATTAATGTGAGTATAATTTGGACTAATAGCATTTGAAAAGCATTGTTCAATAGTATTTCATAGTGATAGGGTAGGCTATTTATGTTGGCATATATGGCGCTTGCTAAATGACTGCTTGGAATTAGGCTAAAGATGAGGAATTCAATTAAGCTGGTTATTTTTGGATCTAATGGCAAGAAATAATTTATTGAAGGTGCCATTGACGTCAATGCTATGAATATCAACCCTGTTATAATATATATTAATCCCACGCCTTTTCTTAATAGTAGGAAGCATGAGAGTATTATCACCAGGGCATAAATTTGTGTTAAAAATAATGTCATCATTAATGTGTGGATGCTCATGCATGGTATTAGATTTAATGCATAGCTTGGAGATATTATGATGGAAACTAGAGTTGCTGGAATAATCATTGTTGCTAGAATTGTTGGAAATATAGTTGAAGTCCAGAGACAAACTACATATTCGCTTCTTCTTATCGGTTGAATTAAATTGAAGTTAATGTTTTCTCCAAATTCTATCAATAGAAGTGTTGAGCAGATGACTAATGACAATAACGTGGTTACATAATATGTAATGTTCATGCCAGCCATGCATCTTTCAAGTATTATGTTACTTTTTAATGGCTCAGTATAGCTGGAAATCACTACTGTTGATGTGTTTAGCATGAATAAGTATACTGTTGGGATGATCATTGCATACCATTTATTTTTGAAGTTAGTTTCTATTTGGAGGCTTATTAGGTTGATTATGGCTTTTAATCTATTCAATTTCAACATCCTCCATTATCTTTAAGTAGAGTTCTTCAATTGATGGTGGCTTTATTTTTAGAATATTCAAGTCTAAATCTTTAATGAAGTCTTGGAATTCAGAAAGTTTACTGCTTTCAATTTGAGCTTCAATTAACTTATTCTTATAATCAAATAAAACTCTGCCAATATATTCGAGTTTTCTGATTTCATTTACTTTTACTTCTAAGTCTTTTCCAGTTAAGGTTAACGATATTGGAAGCCCATATTTTATTGCTAAGTCTTCAAGCTTACCCTTTGCTATTATTGAGCCTGAGTATATTACTATTAACTTGTTACATGTAGCTTCTATTTCTGATAATATGTGTGATGAAATAATTATTGTATGCTTTCTCCTTGATAGTTCCTTTAGATAACTTAATAATAATTTTCGGCCCACTGGATCTAGGTTTGCTGTTGGCTCGTCTAGTAGGAGTAATTCTGGTTCTCCAATTAACGTTGTTGCTAATAATACTCTTTGAAGATAACCTCTAGACAACTTACCTATGCTTACGTTAAGATAATCTTTGAAATCTAATGTTTGTGAGAGTTTAATAATCTCTCTTCTAGGGTAGCTTATTCCTCTAATCTTAGCAACTTTTTCTAGTAGAAAGCTAACTTCAACTCCAAGTGGTATAATGGGTTTTTCGGGTAGGAATCCTAGTTTTGATTTTACTTCTAAACTGTTCTCCCATGGGTCTAAGCCTAAGACTTTTACTTCTCCGAAATCGGCTTTAATTAACCCAGCTAAAATTTTCAGTGTAGTTGTCTTTCCAGAGGCGTTGGGGCCAATATATCCTACTATTTCTCCGCTATAAACTTTGAAGCTTACACCTTTTAATGCTTGAATTTTACCATAGCTTTTAGCTAGTTTTTCAACTTCAATTACTGCTTCTATGCTTATCACCTAGATTAAAATAGTACTTTTATGCTTATTTGCTTCCTTTCTGTAAAGATTTCCTAAATACTATTAGAGGTTTCTTCATTTTAACAAGTCTTAGCAAAGTATGAAAGCCTCTCTTATTCGCTGGAGATTAATTTTAAATATTTTCTGAAATAGACGTTGTGGAGGGTTTTATTTGCTTGCAATTAAGGATGGGAAAATTTTAACCATAACTAAGGGCGTTATAAAGCGTGGTACAATTCTAATTGAGAATGGTAAAATTGTGGCTGTTGGAACTGATATTAAAATTCCTGAAGCTGCAGAAGTCATTGATGCCAAGGGAAAAATTGTTATGCCGGGGCTAATTGACGCACACTGTCACATCGGCATTTTTGAAGAAACTGTAGGTTGGTTTGGAAGTGATGGTAATGAAGCAACTGACCCAATTACTCCTCATTTAAGAGCTATTGATGCAATTAAAGCTAATGCTGATGAAAAAGGGCTTGAAGCAGCATTAAAGACTGGAGTTACAACAGTTCAAATATTGCCTGGTAGTGCAAACGTGATTGGAGGAATGGGTGTAGTTATAAAAACCGCGCCAAAAGTTGTAGTTGATGAAATGGTTTTAAAGGAGCCATCTGGAATGAAGATTGCCTTTGGTGAAAATCCAAGGAGAGTTTATGGATTAGAACTTAAGAAGACTCCAAGTACACGTATGGGTGTAGCTGGTCTTTTAAGGGAATGGCTTCAGAAAACTAAAAATTATATGAGGAAGAAGGAGTTGGGAAAAGAGGATCCATCAAAAATGCCTGAAATTGATTTAAAGCTAGAAGCACTTGAAAGAGTTTTGCGTGGTGAAATTCCATTTCGAGCGCATGCACATAGAGCTGATGACATTGCAACTGCAATTAGAATTGCAGAGGAATTTAATGTTAAATTATCATGGGAGCATGCCACAGAAGGTCATAGAATTGCAAGTTGGATTGCTAAGAAGGGTGTACCTGCAGTTTGGGGTCCAAGTCTTCTAAGTAGAGGAAAATGGGAAATGAGAGAACTCAACTTCAATACTCCAAGGATTCTCTATGAAGCTGGAGTTAAACTTGCAATTCAAACAGATGCTGTTGGGCAGACAATCGCGTTCCTACCAATCTGTGCTGCCCTAGCCGCTAAGCATGGATTACCCTATGAAGAAGCATTAAAAGCAATAACCATAAATGCAGCCGAAATTTTAGGTGTAGCCGATAGAGTTGGCAGTATAGAGAAAGGTAAAGATGCTGACATCCGAATAATAGATGGAGATCCGTTGGATTTGAAGACAAGGGTGGAAATGGTTATCATTGATGGAAAAGTGGTTTACACTAGAAAATAGCATTAAAATCTTCTTTTTATTTTTATTAAACTGCACGTGATCTTTAAGTGACTTATGGTTTGTGTTTTGATGCGTTATGGTCATTAAAGTTGTGAAAATGATTCAAATTTCCCATGGCATTTTATCCTTTATCTTAAGTAGTTTTTTCACATTGTTTATTGATATGAATCCAGCTGAGAATAATGTGTTGCTGAATTCTTTTTCACTTATGTTTGTATGCTTCCTTAATTCTTCTATCATCTTGTATCCTGCGAAGTAGCAGACATTATACCCTCTATTTTCTAGATGCCATTCCACAAGTCCCTTTGAAGTTCGCTCGTCAAATCCCATTACATCCATATACAATTTTACTGCATCTCTTGGAGTTAGCTCTTTAGTATGGAATAATCCTATATCTATGTATATTCTTAATGTTGTTTGAACCCTTCTCCATGCTACTAATAGAGGAAATGCTTCATCATCATATATATATTGGAGTAGTTCCTCCCCTCTATGTGCAAGTCCCTCTGATAATGGTATAGCTATTCCACTACCTATTTTGAATGATTTCGGTATATTGGCTAATCCCACCTTAATTGAATGTATATTATGCCCATAGTAGGCTTCATGTATTGCCATCATCATAAGCCATCCCCTTGAAAATGCTTTATAATTGTATTGGTTTAATGCAACATAGCTTTCCAATCCTCCCTCAAGAGGGTCTGGTCCCCCTGCATGTCCCATTGGGTATATATCTTTTTCAAATTCTTTTAAGCCAACAACTTTACATGTAACTTCATCTGGAAAGTCTATATACTTCCTAGCATGTTTCTTAGCGATTTCCAAAAATTCTTTCATATCTTTGAACATTTCTTCAGGGGTGTTATAGGGAATATGTATTCTTTCCCTTAAGCATTGTAATGGCTCTTTATTTGGACATAATTTTTCAGCTAATTCTTTAAATTTTAATTTAGCCTTTTCAAACTCTTCCTTATACCATTCCAGAACCCATTTTATAGGTATACCATAACGCTTCGCCAACAATTTTTCGTATGGAATGTCTTCAATTAATTCTCTACTAGTTCCAATTATCCCTTCAATTTTTGGTTTGTATTCTTCAATTATGCTTAATATTTTTTTAAGTTCTCTCAGAATTTCGCTTCTCCATCTCTTCTCTTCCTCTACTTTAATTTCCATTTTCTCAACAATCTTGGAGTATTTTTCTAAGTCTATCTTTAACCCCTCTAGACATCTTAATGCTCTTTCAACTCTATTATCATCAACATTTAAGCACATTTCATATACTGTTTGTAGTAACTTGGCAACTTTTTCTGATATCTTCTTTATCTCTTCACTCTTCTCCTTTAAACCCTTCTTTTTATCCTCAATTACTTTTGATATTCTGAATCCAACTCCACGAAGGTATTTGCTTGGATGTCTCATATTTTCTTTTATTCCAACTTCCCAGCAATCCATTAACTCTATTATGTGACTTATCCACACACTTTTTTCCACATCTTCTTCGCTTATGTTTTTTTGAAGTCTGCATGCTTCCTCTCTTATGCTTCTTATATTGTTTAGCAATGAGTTGATTTCTTCTCTTGAAGGTACCAGTATTCTTCTCATTTTTTCCATATATATTTTTAAAATCTTCTCATCTAATTCACTTAATATCTCTTTTAAATCATTGTTTTTCATACAGTCATATTTATATATATTAATTGATATAAGATTTATGATGGAGGTATTCTCCCTTGTTAATTCAGGGGAGAATTGCACAGTTTGTTACATTTCTAATACTTTGCTTCCTAATGCTTCTATCGTTGTGGGCATCGAAGAGAAAGCCGATATTTAAATTGCGAAAGATTGCTCCTCTTGATGCCATTGAAGAAGTTGTAGGTCGATGCGCTGAGATGGGTAAGCCTTTGCTGATGGTTCCAGGAATTGGTGGCATTGATGCTCAAACACTTGCTGGTTTGACAGTTACTAATTACGCTACCCGGCTATGTGCCAAGTATGATGTTGAACCAATAATGCTTATAGCTACTCAGTCTGTGTATCCATTAGCTTTGGAGAATGTTAAATTAGCTTTCCAAACTGAAGGAAAGGCAGATAGATTTAGACCTGAAATGGTTCGATTCGTGTATAGCCAGTTCCCCATGGCTACTACGGCTATGGGAATTATAAATAGGGAACGTGTTGCTGGAACGGTTATGGTGGGTAGTTTTTATGCTGAGACTTTGATGATATTAGAGAATGCATATAGGGCTGGAGCTGTACAAGTTGGCGGCACAGCCAATTATCATAATATTCCATTCTTCGTCGCTGTCTGTGATTATGCTTTAATTGGTGAAGAGATATTTGCCGCGAGTGCATATTTGTCTAAAGATCCTGAGCAGATAGGCACTATTGTTGGTGAAGATTTTGGCAGAATATTTTTGGCTGTAATGGCATTGATAGGTGCCATTCTAGCAAGTCTTGGAGCAACTTATGGTGAATGGTTTATTAGTTTGCTTAGTGCATGAGGAGGGATAATGGGTTGTCTTGGGCTCGTAGACGTGAATTACCCTTACTCCTAACAGCTATACTTGGCATTATGGCTTTTGCAGATTATTTCTTTGCTATCCCAATTTTGCATAGCGCAGTTTCCGATTTACAGATTTGGACTATGATCATGGCAGCATTTGCAATGTTTATGGGAGTTGTAAACTTAACTATTGTGCATGGTAGAGTTGTGATGAGGGAAAAGGATTCTACAAGGAGAATATTAAGTGCATGGACATTATTCCTAATGTACCTTATGGCTATTCTAGGTTTGCTTCCACCTATAACTGTTCACCCAAGCTTTCAATGGCTATACTCTACAACGGTTGCAGCATTGGATCCAACAGTATACTCTATTCTTGCATTTTTCATCACTTCAGCGTCATATAGGGCATTTAGAGCTAGAAATTTTGAAGCAACCGTATTCCTAATTTCTGGAATAATTATCATGCTTTATAATGCACCTATAGGTGGCTGGTTGCATCCGGGCCTTGTGACGTTAGGTTCATGGGCCATGAATGTCCCAATAGTTGCCGGTCAGAGAGCTATAATGATTGGTGCAGCTATAGGTTCTTTAGCACTTGCTATTAGAACATTCACTGGGAGAGAGAGTGCTTGGCTTAGAGCTGGAGATGGAGGGTGAAGTCATGGTGAAAGAATTGGATCCAAGGTTGATGTATCTGCTGCTATTCATAGTTGTAGGTGCTCCACTTATTAGACCATTGGGTTTACCACTACCAATAACTGAACCTGTATTAGCTCTCTACAATAAAATAGAATCGTTACCTCCTGGTAGTATTGTTTTATTTGAGTATGGTGTCGGTGCAGCCAGCTGGCCTGAGCATGGACCTTCCAATATTGCCGTTTTAAAGCATCTATTAAGTAAAGATGTTAAGTTAATTCTAATATCACTTTACACTGCTGAAGGACCAACTTTATTTGCTACTAGAATTAAGCCTGCAATAGAAAGCTACTTGGAGAAAAAAACCTATGGTGTTGATTACGTTGATTTCGGCTATATAACCGGATATGAAACTGCAATGGCAGCTATAGCTGAGAATGTTCATAAGGCACTATCAGTGGATGTTTACGGTACACCTGTAGAAAAAATCCCATTGATGAAGAATGTTAAGAGTGCTGAAGATATAGATTTAGTTGTTGCAACCGCTTATTGTGAACCTTATATTAGGCAATTTTATACACCTTATGGTGTACCAGTAGCCATTATGACTTGGGGGATGAATGCTCCAGGATACATGCCATACATAGATGCTGGGCAATTATGCGGTATGTTGGCAGGCATTAGAGGTGCAGCTGAGTATGAAACCCTAATTGGAAGTCCTGGTGAAGGTATATCTTCTGCAGATGCTCTTTCACTTTCACATCTTCTAGTCATTGCACTAGTCATCATAGGAAATATTCAGTACATCTTAACTAAGGAAAGGAGTGGTAGGTAATGGAATTCCCCGAGCTAGTTTCAAGTTTAATTGCAGCGGCTTTAACATTAATGATTTACAGTTTACTATATAGGGAGAACATATTATACAGGATTGCTGAACATACATTCGTCGGAATAGCCGCTGGTTATGGCGTTGCTTACGCTATAAAGAACATTATGGATCAAGGTATTAGCAGAATCTCAGCTGGAAACTACTGGTTCATCATACCCATAATATTTGGAATAATGTTGTTCTTTAGATTCACTACCAGATATGCTTGGGTTTCCAGATATGCTATGGCTGTAATGGTTGGAGTGGGTACTGGTGTTTCTGTTAGAGCTTTAATTGAAGCCCAGATAGTTAGACAGATTAAAGCTAGCACAATATCATTATATGGTGGCCCCTTCACGTTAATTGACAATGCAATAATAGTTATTGGATTCATATGTTCATTCTTATACTTCTTCTTCACTGATATAAGTGCTATTCGGAAACCTATGAGTTATATTGCCAAAGTTGGCAGGTACGTGTTAATGTTTACATTCGGTGGAGCCTTTGGTGGAACTGTCCTAAGTAGGATGACTTTATTCACTGGTAGAATGCGATTTCTATTGTCCTATCCAGCATACTACATGATTCCAGTATTTATAGTCATACTTGGCGCCATGATATACTATGATATGAAGAAGAAAGAGTAACCTTAAATCCTCATTTTTTATTTTCTTAAGGAAGTTACATTATGATGAATTTATTTTTTATTTCGGCGATAAGTAACATCAATTTAAGGGCTCTATCGAATAAGAAGTATTTCGTTAATGATTAACATTAATGTTCAGCATTGGATTGAATATATTTTAATACATTTAGCGATATGATTGAATTTCTAGAGTGAATTTCTAAACGTATTATTAGGTTAAAGAGTTCAAGTTTTTCGGATTTAATGATAGATAATACTTTGATTATCTAGACTCGATGGGCTTAATCACCCAAAATATACTGCACATAGGTTTAGAATGCATGTTTTTCAATTTATAGTAATATAGCTAAATAATCCTATGCTGCAACTGCTATGGATTGTAAAGCTTAGTTGTAAGAAACTATTTTTCTCCTGCAACCTTTATTTTTGGTATTAGTACTGTTGGTGCAATTGTGTTGTAAACTAGTTTTTGCTTTTTTGTTGAGTCTATGATGTTTAGTATTTGTTTTATGTTTCCTGTTATGGTTGCATGCTTTACTGGTTTGGTTAGGGTTCCGTTTTCTATTTTGAATGCTGTTGATGCTGTTGCTGTAAAATTACCTGATGCTGGATCTGCTCCATGGGCTCCTATTACCGTGTCAATATAGATTCCTTTATCTATTTGACTTGCTAGTTCTTCTAGTGTTTTGTTTCCCTGCTTTATCAGTATACTGCTTATTTGTGGTGTCGGTATTGCTTGATATGGTTTTGTTAGTCTCGGCCATGTTGATATAGGTGTTCTAAATCCATTTCCAGTTGATTCCATTTCTTCAATTTGAGCATAGTAATGGTCGTATAGAAGTGTTTTTACTTCTCCATTTTCAATTATTTTCATCTGTCTTGTTGGTGTTCCCTCATGGTCTATTGGTGTTGAGTTTGGTATCTCTGGATTTAATGGATCTTCAATTATTGTTAACTGTTTTGAGCCTACAGTGTCGCCAGTCTTTATGATTCTTGGATAGAATTTTGCTGTTAATGTATGGTATAGAGTGTAGCTTAGTAATGTCACTAAAGTTCTAGGTGATATTATTGCCGGATACTCTCCTGATTCTATAGGTGTTTTTGGGACACATTTCTCAGTATATTTTATTGTTTCTAGGATTTTGTCAATTGCATCTTCTATTTTAACTAGGTTTCTATTGTAGATGTAATCGTAGTATGTGGCTGTTTGATTATCTTTTACTGCGATGGTTGAGAAGGAAATTGTGTTATGTGTTTCTTTTACTTCATGATTTAATCCTAAACTGTTGATTATTCTCCATTTAATTGATCTAATTCTATTGCTGCAGGAGAGAATTTTTCCAGCGCCCTTGTAATCAATGACTTTATTGAATATTTTTCTAGTAGTTTCGAATACTTCGTCTTCTGTTATTAGATCTACTTCTTCATAGTAGAGTTTTGGTTTGTGAACTATTTTCCTCGGTTCCGGTAGGGTTTTTAATTTTCTTCCAGCTGTTAATGCTATGTTAATTGCTTTTTTAACAGCTTTCTTAATGTCAACTTGATTTATACTGGATGTATAGCTGAATCCTTCCCTTCCATTTACTATTACTCTTACTCCTATTCCCCTTGAAATTGTTGATGATGCTCTAATTCTACCGTCTATTGACATTGAGGTTGAGATGTTTTTATCTTTATAAATGAATACTTCGCATTGCTCTGCATTGTTTTCCTCTGCAAATTTTAATATTTCTTTAAATTTCATGTCTTCATCCTCCAATTATCACTTTCTTAATCTTCATTGTTGGTACTAGTGCTGTTACTGCCATTCTCTGTCCTCCCTTACCACATAGAGTTATGTAGTAGTTTGCTTCTCTACATATTGCTTCAATGTTTTTGAGTGCTTCAAGTATATTCATTGATACTCCTACACTTCTTAATGGCTTAGCTAATTCGCCGTTTCTAATTAGGAATGCTTCACTTGCTTGAAATTGGAATGGACCTTTACCTGTTGTTTGTCCTCCTCTAGCTCCTGCAATATAAACTCCATTTCTCGTTTCGCTTATCAATTCTTCTTCACTCCAGTCTCCAGGTTTTACAACTACATTTCCCATTCTAACTATTGGTTCATATTGGAAGCTTTCTGCTCTTGCATGACCTGTTGGTTTCTCTCCTAACCTAATTGCTGTTTCTCTTGAGTGGATGTATCCTCTTAGAACTCCATTTTCAATGAGTATTGTCTTTTTGGGTTTTACTCCTTCATCATCAAAGAATATTGAGCCCCAAGCATTAGGGATAGTTGGATCTTCATATACAGTTAAGTTTTCAACTGCAACAATTTTACCTTTAAGTCCTTCGAAGGCTGATGTACCTCTAATAACTGAGTCAGCTTCAAAGGAGTGGCCCATTTCATGGAAGAAGTCTCCTGCAGCTCTACTCTCTAAAATTGCTACTACTGGCCCAGTTGGCGGGCTTTCTGCTTTAGACTGACTAATGACTCTCCTAGCCATCCTTGTGGAAACCTCGAGTATTGATTTTTCTAATTTTTCAATTCCAGCCATCATTCCAAATCTCTCTGAATCATAAAATACTCCACTTGGTGTTAAGCCATAAACTTTGAATGAAAAGTAGAATCTAGCTCCATTTTGAACTGCATCTGCACCATCACTACTTAGAAGATGAGTTTTAAACCATAGGTCAAAGTAGCTTATCTCAATACTCTTAAGCTTATCCCCTGCAATTTCACTGGCATTCTCAACACCCTTCACTAAGATTGAAATCTTATCACTTAAATCGACATTTCTAGGATCAACCTTATAGTCGAATTGAAATTTTCCCTTCGTCAATTCAGCTTCAGCTAACTTAACTCCACATCCTCCACCCTGAATTTTAGCAAGCTTTACAGCTCGCTTCACAGTCTTCTCAATTTCCTCTTCAACTAAGTTGTGAGTGTATGAGAAGCCCCAACATCCATTAACGATAACTCTAACTCCAATGCCCTCATCAACGCCCTCAACAACTCCAGTTAACTTTCTTCCCCGTAAATTCATGGCTGCTCTCTCAAATCGCTGATATCTAACCTCAGCATGCTCTACACCAATACGTTCAGCAATTCTTAAAGCTAATTCTCCAAGCTCCATTTTTATCCCTCAAATTTCATTATAAATTTCTCAAGTAAAATAAGTTAATGTCAAGGAGTTTAAAGCTTGACTAATTTAAATGATCGATATGTAGACAAATTTATATATACAAAAATTGCATATACGATTGATGTATTATGAGCGCTGTGATTTCAGTTCGAATACCAAAAGAATTAAAAGAATCCATGAAAAACTTCCCTTATATCAATTGGAGTGAAGTTGTAAGAGAAGCAATTGAAAAGAGGATTAGAGAGGAGAAAATTAAGTGGGCATTAAAAGTTATGAATGAAATTTCTTTAAAAGCCAAACCTAAAGAGGCCTCCGAAGAAATTATAAGGAGATTCAGAGATGAACGACGTAAAAGTAGTAATGGACACTAGTGCAATTGCAAAATGGTTTCTAATTGAAGAAGAATCTGGGGAATGTAGAGAAATAAGAGACCTACACATCAAGAATGAACTAAAAATCTATACATGTGATTTCGCATTAGTAGAATTAGCAAACGTATTAAAGTTTACTCCAGGTCTATCCAGTGAAAACATTGTCAATGCAATTAAGTCAATAAAAGCAATTGAAATTAACTTGACAAGTTTAAATGAAATAATTGAAGATGCAATTAGATATGCATTTAAATTAAACTTAACAATTTATGATGCCCTATACGTGGCATTGTCAGAAAAACTCAATGCACCATTAATAACATACGATAAAGAATTACAAATGAGATTTAAGCAGAGAGCAGTGAAGGCATCAACATTCTTGATAAACTATAGGAGAGGAAGGTAACTTGGCATTATAACAGTGAAATTCAATTAGTTCTGCCAAAAACTTTAATCTTACAATTAAGTATGCTACTTGGTGATTAAACGTTGAGATTAAGGTTAGTGAGATGGCTCTTTTCAAAATTTCTAGGCGGTTTTCTAATTTGCGTTTTACTATATTGGATTTTTCCATTACTAGGTTTAGATTGGAGATCAATGAGTTTCTGGGAATTCTATTCATGGATAACATCCACATTATTCCTCGCTGGAATAATCTCCTATCTTCTAGTTACTCCCCCAAATCTCCCTTCTATCAAAAATTGGTTAGCTGGATTGATTAGCAGAAAGGAGTAATTCTGCAGTTTGTTGCTTGTACTTCTGTCTTAGACAGGCTTATTATTCTTATATATTAGGTAATATTTATATCCTTGATATAATATCTATATTTGATACCTATGCCTACTCTTCTAGTTAAGAATATTCCAGAGGAGCTTATGAGAGAACTTAGAAAAATGAAGGTGGAGTTAAACTGTAAGACTTGGGTTGAATTGTTAGAAAAACTAGTTAGATTTAGAAGGGTCATATTAATTGAAAGGGATGAACAAGAGAAAATGCGAAAAGCAGTCAATGAATTTTTAGAGTTGAGAGAAATTGTATCCAAGACTTGGACTGAAGGAACCGTGTTGGAAGAGATTAGGAGAGCTAGGAGTCATGAAGCTGAAAATTTTAACTCTTGATGCAAACATCTTTATAGCTGCACTGAAAGCTGATGAAGAGTATAGTAAATGTGCTGATATCTTAAAGAAGATACCAGATAACTTCGTTTTAGCTGAGCCAAGCATAATATACCAAGAAGTTTGTGGTACTCTTGCCAGGAAGGTTGACTTAGAAGTAGCTGAAAAGGCTAAGAAGTTTTTAGATACAATATTACATCCTGAACTCATATTTGAATGCGACTGCAACTTCTGTAAATCAGCATTCCCTTTATGCGGCAAATACAACATATATTCAATAGACGCCCTATATCTTAAAGTAGCATTAGATATGCATTCAATACTAGTGTCATTAGACTATGAAAACTTCATAGAAAGAGTTAAGCGTAGAAATCCACCAATAGAAGTATACCACATCTCCAAGTTTCCCTACTAAGAAGAATCATTTCAATTAAATTATCAAATGAACTTGAATGCCTAATTTTCTAGCTATTTCACCTTGATTTTCATCACTTTTAATTAAAACACTTACATTCTCCCAATTATATTCATGAAGAACATACTTCACGAGAGTTGATGTATCAATAATTACCATGATCCTCCCTCACATATTTAACAGCTGTTCCCTTAGGCATCACTTTAATACTCTCTATCATACATTCAAGTTCCTCAATCACCCTTAACTGTTCAAGTTCTCTTACTCTTCTTTCAATAAATCTTCTAATTTCTTCACTCCAATTCACTAAACCACGAAGTCTATCCATTTCCTTCTTCAACTTTTTTGGTATACGAAAAGATACTGTCACACTCATATTTATCACTACAAGATTACAAGAATGTAATACAAAATTTATCTTTTCTGCAATACAGATCTAATTAATAACCTTTAGACATCAGATAGCATTAGCGTACCAAAGAGTATGATTAAAATGGTAATTATAAGTAGTGTCAGACTACATAGGGAAGATTACCTATTAATTCGAATGCTAGTGGAGGCAATAGAAACCTTCAAAATAAAAAAGAAGCATCCTAAATCAGAATACTAAACCCTCAATGGAATCACCTTTACCCTAAATTCTGGTAGAATATTAAGCATTCTTGATCCAAATTGAGCTGGAAAACAACATTAATTAAGATATTAACTACACAGCTAAAGAAGACTTCAGGTAAAGCTAAATCTTTGGTTATGGCTGGGTGATTAAGTTGATAAGATAAGGTTTCTTATTAACTATGCCTCCTTCACAAAACGTTACCATTTTATATTTTGGAATATTTATCGGATCTCTATTGGATTTGCGTTATTGAGAGATATGCTATTATATTTATATTCTTAAGTTTATTAATTTCATGAGTATTGGTGGTTGATTGAATTGTCCTTTGAGGAAGCTGAAATTCTTAAAGAGCG
>JANZKD010000012.1 GCA_025061245.1 Candidatus Culexmicrobium profundum | reverse complement strand
GTCCTCCACTTCTCATAATATTCCAAGCAAGTATTTTTCCAAAGTTTGTTTTTCCTCCTCCTGTTATTGAGCATACTAGAATGTGGTGTGGAAATGTTTTTAATCCATTTAAGGAAACTCGCTTTGAAGTTGCTTTGTGACCGCTTCTAAGAAAACCTATATCAATGTCTCCTGTATCTAAGTTTAGTTTTTCAAGGTCTTGATCGTCAAGATATTCAACATATGAGAATAGGGATGGAACTGATGTTGGTCCATAAACTAATTCATCTTCATCTATCTGAGCAACGATGGTAGCAATTGCAACATCATAGCATCTAACAGGTTTATCAAGCAATTCAACTTCTTCTCCCTTCTCCTTCTTAAAGGATATTCTAGCAACTTCAGCGGGAGATAGGAGAGCTTCAGGTTTAAAATCAAAAACTCTAACAATGAAATTAAGATTTCCATCCACAACTTTAAGTAGCTGTCCTCTTTCAACTCTCATTCCATTATAAACTCTAAAGTGTACAATATTGTTTTCAACCCATATAACTACTCCAACTTTATTCAACTCGCCCATAACTTCTCCTCCCTAAAACTTGTAGACTTCAAATTGGCTATGAAGCGCTCCTTCAAACCCTCTTCTTCAAGCTTCTCTAGAAATAGTAGTCGGATGTATGCTAGTTCCTGCTTACCAATCTTAGCTTCCTCATGAGAACTTCTAGGTGGGTATGGATATCCTGGTATTGCTGGATCTTGTAAGTAGGCTATTTCTCCAAGAATTTCATCTATGACTTCAAGTTCAGTTATATCCCTCTTATTAATATCAACTCTAAAAACATGATCTGAATCCCCTGAAAACTTGACTATAGTTATTACCCCCAAATACCATCGAGGATACTGTCTTTTTCGAAAAATTGGATAATAATACCATGAACAATCATTGAGAGTATACCTGCTTCTATGGAGTAAGTGGCCAAGTAGACTTTCACCTGTATTCAATTCCAGCTGAGAACTCTTACTTATGCCAACTAATCTTATGCTTCTCCAACTCAATTTTTCACATAATTCATCCAAGACTTTTCTCGTACTTTCCTTGTAGGCTGGAACTGCCATTAATGCTCTATCAAGTATGCAGTAATCCCCCTTAGACAACTTATTTGAAATCTTCGTTACAGTCTCAATTTCAACGTTAAATAGAAACTCCATAGCCTCAAGTTTACTTCTAACCATTTTAACACGCAAGATAGGTTCCATATCAAAAACTCTACTTTTACCCCTCCATATTGAACATGAAATCTTTGCTAATGCAACTTGAAATGTTCCACAATCAAATAATGTTTTAAGTGATGCGTCAACAGAGAGAATATTCTTATTATGCTTTTTAATTGTAAGTTTATGGAAATTTTCATCTCTAATTGGTATGCCGCGTATAATTCTACCTCTCACTTTAAGCATTGGATAGGGATTTGTTATCAACTCCCCAGTTAAAGTCCACTGTGGACTTTCAATTTTCCCCTTAAATATTGTTTTTAGCCTTTCAACTATGTCATTGAAATCATTTAATGGTATTTTCATTTTACTCGCCCGTGGCCAGCTGCATAAAAATATTAAAGTAATAAAAATATTTTAACTTCACTTTAGAAACAATTTAAAATAAACAAAAATAACTTTACGTCACAATTCTGTAATAAGAGATACTCTCATACATTAACTATACAATACTATATTCAATGATTACAGTAACAAATTATTGATACTGTCTCATTCATACACCTTCAATTTAATGGAGATTCATGTTGAAAAAACCATTTAAAGCAAGAATATTTTCAATAGTATGGTACATCATTGAATAGTGAAAATTAGTTATTTATGGTTATAGTAACATTTTTCTGTTACTGTATCAAAAGCTATATAACTAGAACAATACCCAAATATTGTTAGAGAATACGGTGACTCTCAATGGTAGTGCTAATGTGCTTTGTAGGACATGACTATCAGCGAATCTTAGATGGTGTAAACTACTGGAGAATGCATGAACCAATAGAGGCCATATACTTATTCTATGATAAGAAGCGTGACCCCTACGGATATGCCTCTAAAAGAAATGCTAGAGATCTAGAAAAAGCATTAACATTCGCCGGATCAAAACCAAGGGTTATTGGAATAAATCCCCAGGACTATGAAGATGTATTCTCATCATTCTATAAGGCCTTAAAGAGAGAAGTTATTGACAATGGTAGAAAAGTCTTAATTGACGCCACATCAACCACTAAGGAAGCATATGGGGCAGCTGTAACTGTAAGCTTAATGTTCCCTAAAGTAGGCATCTACATTGTACCTCCAGCTGAAAGGGGCTGGTATATTCCGCAACCAGGAACACCAGAATATGAAGAATGGTTTAGACGTGTTAGAATGAGACGTGGAACAATTCCGCAACAAATATTCTTACCAGGAAATAGACTTGAACATCCCTCTCTTGATGAAATGAAAATTCTATTAGCTCTCATCGAACATGGAGGAAAGGCGGAATCAATAAAATCCGTAATCAAATGGTGTGGAGATAATCCATCTAATCCAGCCATAAAAAACAAATACAGCCGACTAATTTCAAAACTAATTTCAAAGGGTTTCATCACTGAAGAACCATCAACTAGAACAAAAAGAATAAGGTTAACAGGTTTCGGAAAAGTATTTGCAAAAGCTCTAAAACTAATAGCAACGAGTCCACCAGCAAAAGAAGGGGTAAAACCCGAATTCCACTATGACCTAAACTATGAATTTAATGACACCTTAACCTCCAGAAACACCCTAAAAAGCACTTCACTAGAAGACATTTATGGAAAAATTGTTAGTTCAAGACAATTTAACACTGCAACCATACCAAATATAATTCAATCATCCTCAACAAATGAGTTTACAAATCTACTCTCCAGACTAGCAAAAGAATTCAAAGAATTGGAAATGTAATACAATTAAAACTTCATTTTAATTCTAGCATAATATCAGGCTTATTAGTGACAATTCCATTTGCCCCATCTACCTTCAATTTCCTGGCTACATTTAAATCATCAATAGTCCATGGTATCACCATCAACTTCAATCTTTTAGCAAAAGCAATAGCCTTCCTTGTAGCAAGCCTATAAAAGGGAAGAACAGCTATAGCACCAAGCTTCTTAGCGCCAACAATACCATCAACAGGCCTAATATAGACAAGACCCACATTTGCTTCAGGATTAAACTCCAACACCCTCCTTAAATGCTCAATATTAAATGAAGTAAACATCACTGAGCTCCATAAATCTCTGACATCTACTTCCTTTAAACTAGGAAGCACAGCTTCATCAACCTTAATCTCAATAAAAATATTAATTTTATCAGCAACTAAGTCTAAAACCTCACCCAATAAGGGTATCCTCTCACCTTCACCTGCATCCAGCTTCCTCAATCCATCAAGACTAAATTCATTAACAAGTCCACTTCCATCAGTCGTCCTATCAACTGTTTCATCATGAATTACAATAGGATAGCCATCTCTCGTTACTCTCACATCAATTTCCACTACATCAGCTCCAATTTCAATAGCACGCCTAATACTCCTCAACGTATTTTCAGGTTCATAAGCACTTGCACCTCTATGAGCAACAACAAAAAACCTACTTCTAAGATCATCAATCATAACCATCAACAATATCTATTAAATTGTTTATCCTATTAATGCTTTAATAGTGTAAAGTAACATTAAAATTCCTGTACACTCTCACTAGTAGCTGTTTAATTATACTAATTCCTTTCTCCACTTGTTGTTAAGTGAAAAAGGTTAATGCCTTTATTTCTTTCTGTTTAATCTTGCCTTTTATTTCAGTTCTTGCTATCTTTTTAAATCTCTCTAGAATACTAATTGCTTCTTCGCAGATTTTTATTTTGTTTTGCCATGGATTGTTTCTTATTTTCTTTGGATGGAATATGCTTTTCATTTCTTCTTTTAGATTTTCTCTAACTTTTTTAAGATAATTTATTGCATTGTCTATGTTGCCGTTTGAGAAATTTAGTGCGTTTATAGCCTTGTCATAGGCTTTTATTATTTCCCTTGCTTTTCGCTCTCTTTCTTCACGGATTGGATAGTAGTCTTCTAAGTTGATTAGGCTTAAATCTCTCATTACCTTGAGTTTGAAGATTAAGCGTTTTCTTAGATTGTCTTTTACTGTGCGTTTGATCAGCATGATTAATCTATTTTCTCTATTTCTGACTTTTTAGATTAATATTTCTCTGCGGCTAGTCTTAGAGCGTTTATTATGACCATGAAGGATAATCCCATGTCTCCTATTGCTACTGCGACCCATAGTCCTACGAGGCCGAGTATTGCTAGTAGTGCTATGGCTGCCTTTATTCCTATTGATGCAATGACGTTTCCTTTTACTATTTTCATGGTTTTTCTGCTTAGATCCATGATGTAGGGAATTTTGTTTAGGCTTGGTTTCATTAGGACTATGTCTCCGCTTTCAATGGCTATTTCGGTTCCTGTTCCCATAGCTATGCCAACGCATGCGTTTGCTAGTGCAGGTGCATCATTTATTCCATCTCCAACCATTATGACGTGATTGTTATGCTTGTCCATTAATTCATTTATCACTTTGATTTTATCTTCTGGTAGTAGGTTGGCTCTGAATTCATTGATACCTAGTTTTTTAGCTATGTTTTTTGCTGTAACTTCATTGTCTCCTGTTATCATTATTATTCTTATTCCCCGCTCTTTTAACTGTTGGATGACATGTATGCTTTCTTCTCTTATTTCATCTTCAACTCCGATGATGCCTATAACTTTGCTTCTATCTGCTATGGCTATTGCTGTAATGCCTTCTTCTCTAAGTTTATTAATGATTTCTAATGGAACTTCAATATTGAAGTCAGATAAGATTTCTTCATTTCCTATAATGTGTAATTCGCCATTAACTTTGGCTGCAATACCTTTTCCAGGGAATGCTCTAAAATCATTGACTGGAAATTGTTTTACTCCTCTTTTTTCAGCTTCTCTTAAGATGGCTTTATCTATTGGATGATTAGAATACTTACCTATTGAACTTGCAATTTCCAAGATTTCTTTTTCACTTTTTTCGTTCAAGGGTATTATTTTTGTTACTTTTAGTTGTCCCTTCGTTAATGTTCCTGTTTTATCAAAGGCTAGTATATTTACTTTGGTTATATGTTCTAGGTGTTTTCCTCCTTTAATTAACACTCCGTTTTTAGCTGCATTTGTTAATCCTGATACTATTGCTACTGGTGTTGAGATGGCTAATGCGCATGGACATGAAATTACGAGGAGGGTTAGGGATCTATATACCCAGTATCTAAGTGAACTTCCAAATAGGAATGGTGGTATGATGCTTATCAGAAGTGAGATTAAGAGAATTGTAGGAGTGTAGTATTGAGAGAATTTTTCAATGAATCTTTCAATTTCAGATTTGTCTTTCCTTGCTTTTTTGACAAGTTCAATTATCCTTGAGAATAGTGTATCTTTAGCTTCTTTTTCCACTTTAACTTTTAATACTCCATTTAAATTGATTGTTCCAGAGTAAACTTTATCTCCTGGTTTTTTCTCGACTGGTATGGATTCTCCGGTGAGTGGAGCTTCATTTACAGTTGAATTTCCTTCAATTACAATGCCGTCAAGTGGAATCTTTTCTCCGGGTTTGATTATAATTGTGTCTCCTACCTTAGCTTCCTCTACATCAACTTCGACTTCAATGCCATTTCTAATAATTCTAGCCTTAACTGGTTTTTCTCTAAGTAATGCTTCAATACTCTTTTCAGCTCTACCTGAGGCATAACTTTCTAAGAAGTTAGCTATGCTAAATAAGAATACTACTGTGCTCCCCTCTGCAAACTCGCCTATTAGAAGTGCTCCTATTGAGGCAACTGCAACAAGAAATTCAATGTAAAATCTTTTTCTGAAAAGAAGGCTTTTAATACCTTCAATGAATATTTCTCTCCCTGAAATCACTAGAACCATTAGGTAGCAAATAGACGCATATAAATCATATTTTAGATAGAAGTTGAAGAATAAGCCTAAAAGCAGAAGAATGAAGGAGATGGATGTTTGAATTAAGAAGTTCTTCATATCTATTTCATATCCGTGTTTATGGTTGTGATCATGGCTTGAATTATAATTGCAAGTACTAGAAGGACATAGCTTACTTGAATTACTATCTGTGCTTGAACTTGTCTTAGACATTTACTTTCTCCTTTATAGCAGGTATTCAAAGTAAAGTATTTAAATATAATAGTTTCTCTAAGTATAGTAATTAAACTCAGGGAAAGTGAGTTTAATATGGAAAGTAAAGATGTCTGCTTTTGTCCATTATATGGAATTCTTGACGTTATAGCAAAGAAATGGGCATTACTGATTATAGGACTCTTGGGAAATGAGGGGCCAAAAGGATTTAATGCTCTTCAAAGGGAGCTTAAGGGAATTAGCCCTAAAACATTATCTAAAACTTTAAAGGAATTAGAGGAGCATGGCTTAGTTGAAAGAAGAGTTATAGGTACTTCTCCTCCAAGAGTTGAATATTCTCTTTCACGTGATGGTTGGGAATTGCGGAGGCGTCTAATTCCCCTTCTGAAATGAGTTTCAGAGAAAGGTATAAAGAAAGTACCATGGTGCCCCATAAAATTATCATCACTACATAGCCTATAAACGACTAAGTTACTAAATCAATTTAAGAAATTGATAAAAATAGGGAAATTAGGATTCTTGTTCTAAGCGGTGTTTCAACTCAGCATAGAGGCTGTCCATCACAATCATAGCTTTCCCAATGATTTCCCAATCACTCTTTGAAATTCGATCCAATCCTCTAAGTATAGCGAAAACACCAGCAGATTCTGGTAATCTATATACACCTGTTTCTTCAGCTTGTTCAGCATCTCTAATGATTTCTTGGATTTTGGCAACGACAGGATCTTTGATATTATATTTTTCTACTAATGCGTCAAAGGTTGTTTTTCCTTTTTTAGGTCTAAGCTCTGCTCCAGGAAGAGTGAATGGTATTGCTCCCTCTGGTATAAGGTCGTCTCTAGAAATGAAGTAGAAGACAGCGTCTTTATCTATGAATGTTTTGATAAGCCAGATGGATGCACATCTGTCAACGTGGGGATTGTGACGTGTAACCCACTTCATAATAATTACCGAATCTTATAAGTAGATTATCTATATAAAGTAATGCGTAGTTTTATGCTAAAGGGAGATAGGATCAGTTCCGTTTAGTTTTGGATTTTCCTCGTCCTATCTGAAGGACCAAACTATGGATATCGAATTATACAGCGATTGAGAGAAATCTTTAGGGGTTATTGGGAGCCTAAGGCTGGAACAATTTATCCTGCATTGGAAAAATTAAGTCAATTGTCGTTGATCTCGAGTAGACTTGAACATAGAGATGATGCTCCTGATAGACGCTATTATACAATAACTGAGAAAGGTGAGAAAGTTTTGAAGGAGGCAGTGAGTAGATGGAACAAAGTTATGGAGCATATAGAAGCTTATGGTGAAATTCATAAAGCAATTCGGCGGTTTAGAGGAAATCTCTCAAAAGGGGAGTTAGGAAATGTTGCTCTTATTGGTTTTGCTGGTGTAGCTCTCACCATTCCTTAGAGAGGAAAAACGGAAAGAATCTTCTAAGAGAGATGAGAGCATTGAAGATGAAGGAGAGGAAGAATATGAGGATATAGGTAAAATTTTAAGCAGATTTGCACTTGTTGTAGCTTTTGATGCTCTTGGCGGGTCATTTATAGGGAGATTTCTATCTTATTGGTTTTACATTAAGTTTAGCGTTGGACCTGGAAAAATTGGTACGCTTTTCGGTGCATCTAGACTTCTCTCAGCTCTCAGCTACATCCTAGGCTTAAAAATGGCTAAGCGTATAGGAATGATAAATGCCACTGTTCTTTCAAGACTCCCTGTGGTTGGAGTTAATCTTATCCTTCCCTTCATGTCCAACTATACTATTGCTGCTCTCCTTCAGGGCTTTAAGAGTGCTTTTTCCATGATTGATGTACCATTGAAACAATCATATTTAATGGGAATTACGAGAAAAAGTAGGAGAGCTTCTGTTGCAGGGGCATCAAGCACTGCAATGAGAGTGGCTGCAACAATTGCACCTACTCTATCAGGCTACTTCTTGCAATATGTGTCTATTATGCTTCCATTTCTTTTGGAAGGAGCATTTCAACTAACATCCGCAGTACTTCTATGGCTTTTCTTTAAGGACATTAAGCCTCCTGAGGAGCGTGAATGAGAAAGAACTGAAGGTTAAGTGTAAAATTATTTATGGTGGATTTTCAGGCTTTAAATATTTTGCTAAGAATCTATAGGTTTCAAGGCGTGCCTGTGCGCCAATTTGAGTATTCATTCTCCAAAACGTATGTCCACCTGGAGGATTCACATATATCTTGTATTCAAAATCTTTGTTAGCTGCCTTTAAATGAGCTATAAGATTCTCTATTTCTATTATAGACACATCTCGATCATTTGTAGCTGCATGAATTAATAGAGGTGTTTCAATTTTATCCACATTCCAGACAGGGGATCTCCTCTTATATTCTTCAATGTCTTCTTTAGGGGTTTTTCCACCATATTCTTTAGCCATCTCT
Source organism: Candidatus Culexmicrobium profundum (assembly GCA_025061245.1). GTDB lineage: Archaea > Thermoproteota > Methanomethylicia > Culexarchaeales > Culexmicrobiaceae > Culexmicrobium_A > Culexmicrobium_A profundum. The sequence goes on along the minus strand of JANZKD010000012.1, from coordinate 13,831 downwards.
TCTATTGGTAATTTCCATCTATATGCAAGTCGATATAATAGATCACTGACAGGTACCCCAGCGTATGCAACTATGTAATCTTTAGGATATCTACTGATGCTTAATAGCGTAATGAAGCCGCCATGACTATAACCCATAATTCCAATTCTTTTGGGGTCTATTTGTCTACAATTCTTTAGCATCCATTGCTTAGCCGCATGAACGTCATTAACTTCTAATCCTCCATAATCAATTAAATGATAAAAGATTTCACCATAACCTGAACTTCCTCTATATTCGGGGGCAACAATAATGTATCCCTGCTTTATTAAGTCACGTATTATGCTGGCATATTGTGTGCCAAAGTTTCCATGAATACCGCCGTGAACGAATACTATTAATGGATATTTCTTATCTTCCCTAATGTTCTTTGGATAAATAATGTAGGCGTATATTATTATTTCGTCATTTGGCTCAATTCTTGGAGTATATATACCACCCCGATTTCTTATGAATTTTAAGCTAAAATCAGAAGGGGGAGGTCCTGTTATCCTAATCTTCTCCCAATAGGCAATGTCATCAATTTCAAAATGCCACATGATGTCATCTATTTTCTTAGACAGAGTATTAATGGTGTGGGTAAAACTCTTCTTCCAAGCCATTAACTCGTCAATTTGCCTTTTAATTTCTAAAATAAATTTTTCATCTATTTTACTCATGTTAAATCAACTCCAATAATTTTTGATGCCAGTCAGCATATAGCTCTTTGCATTTACAACTTACTTAAAAAGCGTTACAACTATTACTCCCATAACAATGATTATACATCCTAATATTGTTCGCCAACTCAATATTTCACGTCCCCGAAGAAAAAGCCAGCTAAGTATGAGGCTAAATAGGGGATAAGAGAAAACTATTGTAGTTGCAATAGACACATTACCCGTTTGTAAAGCATACATCATGGCAATCCAGCCTAAACTCGAAGAAACACCTGCCATAAAATAGTATCCAAAACTTTTTGCAGTAACTCTTAGCATTCCAATTTTCCCTGAAGCTATAAGATATAGGAGAAAACTTATTGTACCAGCAGCTGCACCCACCTGAGCACCAAGAAGGGGTTCAGATTGCACGTTTAGACCAATTTTCCTAATAACATTTGCAAACGCATAAAATAATGCGGAGAGAAATGGAACTATGAGAAATCGTTTTTTAAAGGATTTGCCTTCTAAACCATTGAGAAGGAATATTCCAGCTGCAACTAATATAGCCCCTAAAAATGTTGAGAATAAAGCTTGTTCTCCTAGGAAGAGAATGGCTAGAAAAGATGTTATTAGAGGATTTATTCCAACCACGGAGCTAGTTATGGCAACACCAATATTTTCAATTGACATAAAGTTTAGAAGTCTACCTAACCCAAGAGCAAAAGCGCCACTAATTGCAAAAAGAGTAATTGCAAACCAATCTATTTCAGGGATGTCAGCTAAAAGAAAAACGGTAAGGATTGCTACTTGCATTAAAGTACTGATTAGACTAGCGCTTAGGGGATTGGATTTTTCCATTCCCTTTGAAATCAATATGCTAGAAACAGCGTTAGAGACAGATGTAATTAGAGAGAGAAAATTTCAATAAACAATATAACTACCTCTTATCAGCTTTTATAATTTAATTTGCATTTAATAGTTATGGTCTTATAACTTACAAGTATAATTGGCTTCATCTAAGCTTCAATACTTTCTAAAAGGTCTTTTACTTCTCCTCTTTTGACAATTATTCCATTATCTATCAAAACATATCTGGAAGCTATCTTGGTTAGAGTTAATAAATCATGAGCAGCTATTATGAGGCATTTATTACTAAATTTTTCTTTAAGATAATCCAATAGATTTTTTCTCATTTTTAGGTCTAAGTTGGCTGTAGGTTCATCTAATAATAGTATTTCTGGTTCTAGGACTAATGCTCTAGCTAGGGATATTAATTGTTTCTCACCAGCCGAAAAACCTTTCGTTTTATAGGCTAGTTTTTCTATTCCAAGTTTTTCCATCATCTTCAAACTTTTTTCACATGCCTCTTTTTTAGAGTATCCATGAAGCGTTAATGCAAAGGCTATGTTGTCTAGAGCGGTTCTTTTTAGTATTATTGGCTTTTCATGGACATAGACTATTTTCCTACGTAATTGTAATCTTGTTTGCTTATTTGCCTTCCAGAAGTTTGTATTATTAATTAGAACTTCACCTTTTGTTGGCTTGTATAGGCATGCCATTAGTTTTAGAAGTGTAGTTTTGCCTGAACCATTTGGGCCAATTATTCCAATAATTTCATTCGACCTTACATTCAGTGAAATACCTTTAATTACATATTCTTTGCCATTATAGCTAAACCATAAATTTCTTATGTTAATCAAGGTAGACCCACCTTAATAGTCTAAGGATTAATGCAAGTGCAATTGATATGAATAATAAGATTAAACCTAAAGTTATGGCTAATTCAAATTCACCTTTACTTATTTCTAGTGCTATTGAGGTTGTTAATACTCTAGTGTATCCTTTTATGTTACCTCCAATCATAAGAGCAACTCCCAATTCACCTATAGCTCTAGAAAAGCAAATTATTAGACTGGACAGTATTCCTGAAGTTGATTCCACTGCAACTAGCTTGAATACATCTTTTTCTGTTCCTCCCAAAGCTAGAGTTAATTCCCAGCAATTCTCATAAACTGTTTGTAACGTATTTCTAAGCACAGATATAGCTAGAGGGGTTATGAGAATTGATTGACCTAAAATTATTGCTTGGGGAGAATATAATAGTTTTAAGAAGCCTAAAGGTCCTTGATTACTTAGCATTAAGTATAATACTAAGCCAATGAGAACTGTAGGAAAACCTACCAGTGAGTTTATGATTGATGAAATAGTTTCACTTAATTTAGACTTAGAGGATGTCAAGATTATAGATATGGGAATTGACCAGAGCATTGATAAAAGTGTTGCTGAGAAGGATATGATAAGAGATCTGAGAGAAATTTCTAGTACTTCTTGAAGCAAGCTTCATCCCTCTGAAAGATTTTTCCATACTGTTTTTAGTTCCTCTTCTCTACCCCTAGATGAATAGAATAGGGGTTTGCCGAATTTTCCCTCTCCAAAGGTCGATATTATTTCTTGTCCATCATCTGAAGTTAGGAAATCACCAAATTTATCGGCTATTTCATAAGCTACGTGAGGATATTTCTCTTTACTAACTATATAGAAGCTGTAAATGTTTATTAATTCATCAGATTCTGGAACAAGGATCTCTAAATTGGGAAGTTTACCAGCTTTCTTTAATTTCATGTAAGTTGAAATATCTGTCAGACAATACGCTTTCTTCTCATTAGCCACCAGTAAAGTTTGAGACATTCCTGCTCCAGTTTCAAAATACCAGTTTTTCCCTTGAGGTTTTAAGTTAACTTTACTCCATAAGCTAAGTTCTTTTATATGTGTTCCAGAATTGTCTCCTCGACTAACAAATAAGGCTTCTTCATTTTCTCCACTTTCAAATATTTTTTCAAAGGCTTCCAATGCAGTTAAATTATTTATTTTGGCAGGATCTTCCTTAGGTCCAACTATTATGAAGTAGTTATATGCTATAATCCTCCAGTTAATTAGTATACCTTCATTTACATAGTTAATTTCAAGTGATGGTGCATGAACAGCCACTGCATCAACATCGCCATTAGTTGCCAGCTTTAATGCTTGTCCACTTCCAACAGCTATAAATTGAACATCAACATATAGGTTTTTTTGTTCGAATTTTTCAGCTAATATATCAAGTAAACCTGTTTCATAGAGACTGGTTGTGGTTGCTATTCTTAATATCTGCTTTCTAGGTGATTGAAAATATAAGTATGCTCCAACAATAATTGTGATTACTGTTGCAATCGTTATTAGGGCTAAGTATAGCTTCCTAATCAAGATTCGATCACCGTTATCAGATAATGGATAACGAATATATTTAAAATTATGTCCTTGCCGCATAGTAAAATAAAATTAAATAAAATGAAGAGAAATGTAGGATACTATTATCGTCATAGCTTTAAGACGCGTTTTATATTTTCACTCAGTATAAGTCTCTTAATTTCCTCGTCTAACCCTGTTAGTTCAATTGTTTTGAGTTCTAATTCTGGATATCCAAAGGGTACTTCTGTAGTGAAGACCACTCTTTTTGGATCAAAGAGTACGGGTAGTCCCTTTAGAAATCTGTCGATTCCTTGATGAGCCCCTCTCAGAGGATGGGTTCCAAATATAAGGTTCTTCAATTTTTCAGCCATTGGTGACTTTGAGGCTAAACTAACACCCAGTGGAGTATGTTTTGTTATTACAGTTACGTTTGGAAAAGTTGATGCTAAGAATACTACTGCTTCAGGTGGGCAGAATTGTGAATTTGCTGTGCGAACATATACTGGAACATCTAATTTTTCCGCTAACTCTATGAATGGCTTTACTAATGGGGAGATGGCACTATAAGCATCATTTTGTGGGTCTAATTTAATTCCTTTGAAACCCCAATCCTTAATTGCAATTTTCACTCTCTCCAATTCCTTTTCTTTAAACCATGGATTAGCCCTATATATTCCAATTAATCTGTCAGGATATTTTTTGACTGCTTCATAGACCTTTTTATTTGCAGCTTGATAATCTGGTCCAGGAGGAGGAGCAGTTACAACTGCCATGCTGATTCCATTTTTATCCATTCTTTTAATTAGATCTTCAGCTTCGAATTTCCGCCTCCAATATATACTTTCCCCGACATATGCGTGAGCATCAATAATCATTATTTAATCACCTCTTCTTCTTAACTTCATCTAAAATTCTCTTAATGTTTCTTCCTAGAATTAACTCCTTATCCCTCTTTGAAATGTCTGCTAACTGTACTTTCATGGTGTCCAGCTCTATGGATCCCTGCGGATAATCTGAGGCATATAATACTTTTTCTGCTCCAGCTATTTCCACTGCTTTCTCAATGACATGCACACCTTGACAGAAGGATGTGTCGACGAATACATTGTCAAACCACTTTGCTACTAAAATTGCATCCATATAGTAGATTTTCCCTAGATGTCCAATTATTATTGGAATTTCTGGGAAATGATCTGCTACATCTCCGATTAGAGTTGGATGTGAAAAATCTGGTTCCCCAGTATGAAATAAGACTATTCCCCCCAATTCTTTAACTTTCTCCATTATTGGGAATACAAGTTCTTTACTATTGGCTGGAAATGCTTCATTTCTTGGATGGAATTTTATTCCCCAAAAACCTTTCTTAAGCCATTTTTCTGCTCTTTCCACAGCTTTCTTTCTAAAATGGGGGTTTATTCGTGCTAATCCGTAAAAGCGGTCTGGATATTTCTGCATTACTTCTAAAATAAATGCATTCGCTTCATCATATGTTCTATCATAAGATATAGATGCATAGGGTGGCGTTGTAACCATAGCGTCCATACCGATTTCATCCATCATTTTTATACGTTCTTCAGGTGTGTTTGGCGGAAGACCTTTACCTTTCTTTCCAAAGTGTGTATGGGCGTCAATATAGACCATTAAGATCACCCTTCCAATTTATTATAAACTATTTATCTTACTAGGCTAATAAGCATCATGGCATTTAATTCTAATTAGTCAATTGTCTAATTTTGACGAAATTAAGCTTTTATACTTTCAAAGCTAGTTGATATTGGTGTTTCTAATGAAGTTATTTACTGTGGGTCCTGTTGCTTGCTATCCAGAAGTTCTTGAGGAAATGAAGCATCAAATGTTTAGTCATAGAAGTGAAGAGTATAAGAAGTTACATAGAGAAACTGTAGAGCTTTTACAGAAATTCTTAGAAACTGAAAATGAAGTCTTTCTATTTCCCAGCTCTGGTACAGGTGTTATGGAAGCATCAGTTAGAAATTGTGTACATAGAAAAATGCTATGTTGTGTTAATGGAAGCTTTGGTGAACGATTTGTTCAGGTAGCAATTGCTAATGGAAAGGAAGTTGAAGTACTTAGAACTCCACTGGGAGAACCAACCATGCCTGACATTTTAGATGAAATGCTTTCAAAGCACCCTGATGTAGAGGCAGTAGCCATAACGCATAATGAAACAAGTGTTGGCTTAATAAATCCATTAGAAAAGCTTGCTGAAGTTGTTAAGAGTCATGGGAAACTATTATTTGTAGATGCAGTGAGCTCAATGGGTGGAGTTGAAATCAAAGTTGATAAGTGGGGGATAGATGTATGCTTTTCAAGCTCACAAAAATGCTTTGGTGTTCCTCCAGGACTTGCAGTGGGTAGTGTAAGTAAGGAAGCCCTAAAGAAATCTGAAACTGTTAAAAATAAAGGATGGTATTTTGACTTTAAATTATATGAAAAATATCAGAAAAATGCTGGTACTCCAACCACTCCACCAATACCTCAAATATTCGGTTTAAATAAAATTTTAAAGTTAATTGAAGAGTGGGGTGGAAAGCACAAGTATTTTGAGTTGTATCGTGAAAGAAATAGGCGAATTAGAATGGGTGTCGAAAGACTTGGCTTAACCTTATTCCCCAAGAAGGGCTATGAAAGTCCAACGGTGTCCTGTATAAATGCCCCGGAAGGTGTTAGTGGAATCGAAATCTATGAGAGAATGAGAAAGAAGGGATTTGAACTAGCAAAAGGATATGGAGAAGTGAAGGAAAAAACCTTTAGAATAGGTAATATGGGTTACATCGAATTCAAGGATATTGACTTAATGCTAGAGGCACTTAAGGGAGTACTGGAAGAGATAAGCAAATGATTTCATGGTGGTATCCATGAAAGATGGACTATATGGGAATCCTTAGTGTTGTTTTCAAACCAGAAATAATATTCTTTCTGCGAATTACCCCATTGCTGAACTATTACACGGACATATGGTGCTTCAATAGACTTACGGACAGCAGAGATACTCCCAGCAAATGTAATTGTGTTTCCACTTGAAAAACTGAAGCCAATGGATACTGATGTCCACTCCCAATATCCTTCATCTCCAGTTTCAAATTCAATATCAGTGTCATAAAATTCCTCACTTAGAACAATATATCCAGCTGGAGGCTTTTCCCCGCATTGATCACAGTCTATTTTTTCTCCCCTCCTTAAATTTATAAGGTCAATTGGTGTCATAACGTAATATTCGTAATCATAATGTTCTCCGTTGACTCCTACAAAATTTGAATCATACCATCTTTCACACTTATAACTTACATTTGCCAAAACTTCAACTGCACCCAAGTTAACCTGCTCAACACAATCTCTTCTACTTGATTCAGCTGGAGCTTTTCCAGACTGATACCAACCACTATCAGTTTTCTCAAGTAATGCATAGCAGGGTCCACCTAGATCACTCCATTTATATGTTATATCTCTACTGTGATGAGTGAAGTACATCTTAGTGTTCTTTTCAATCCACCATTGGACCTTTATTCCACTTATTGAATGACACTCTCCACATTTGAGGGATACCAGTTGAACCTGTTGGGAGACCTCGTATGTGTCTTGAGGGCAGTTATTAATGCTCATCACTCCATTACATGATGAATTTGCTAATGCAACCTTCCTTCTCATATGGAGTGGAACTTTGACCTCGACGTTTTTTATTGGTAGGTCTGGTTCGATTACTATATACATCCCACCTGAGTATTTTTCAGTTGCCACGTGGACATATAATTCAATGTGTCTGTATTTTGTCTTACCTTTTAGTGTTACTCCAATCGGTATTCTATTAACCTTTATATTATACGTACCTGGTTTAACGAATTTTTCATAAATAATTCTATCGGATAATTCATATTTGTGTTCTTGACCTGTAAAGTTATGTATCGCAATAAACCAGACGGTATCCTGAATTGGAGTATTGTTAACGATTGGTTTAACAGTTAATTTTATGAAGCCGGTTAATTTGCCATTGAGCATGTCTATTAATATTTGTTGAGCGAGTATCGAGTCCTCTAAAGGTGCACCTATCATTATTGACGGTGCTAAGAATAGCGTAAAAGTTAAAAAGATTGTAATTATGATTCCTATAAAGATTTTATTTTTCTTCACATTTATCCCCTATATATATAAAAAAATAAGTATTTAAACTTATCTTCCCTTGAATTTTGGTTCTCTTTTTTCGAAGAATGCTTGAATACCTTCATTTTTATCTTCAGTTGTGAAGCAGCTGCTGAATGCTTCAACTTCAAGGAGAATTCCTGCATCTAAACTTACTTCGAAGCTTTTATTGACTAGTTGTTTTACTGCTGACACTGCTAATGGAGCATTTTTTGCAATTTTTAGTGCGATTTCCTCTGCTACCTTATCTAACTCCTCTAGAGATGTAACTTTATTTATTATTCCTAGCTTTAATGCTTCTTCAGCAGTAATTACATTTCCTGTTAATAGTAGTTCTTTAGCTTTCTTTTCTCCAATTATTTTTGGTAATCGCTGTGTGGCTCCCCAACCAGGTATTATACCCAGGGTTACTTCTGGATTTCCAAATCTGGCATTTTCAGAAGCTATGATAATGTCGCATGCTAATGCTAGTTCGCATCCTCCTCCAAGCGCATATCCGTTTACGGCTGCGATGAAGGGTTTAGGTGATGAAGCTATTGCATTCATTACCTTGTGTCCAAGTAGAGCTGCCTCCTTAGATTCATGTAAACCATATTTAGCGAATTCTTTGAGATTTGCTCCTGCGCTAAATGCTCTTTCTCCTGAACCTCTAATTATTGCGACTCGTATTAGGTTGTTTTTGCTTATATGATCGACTATTACGAAAAGCTCTTTTAATGCTTCAGAATCCAGCACATTTAGTGGAGGATTATTAATGATGATTTTAGCAATTCCTTTCTCAACATCTTCCTCATAAATTATTTTTTTAAACTCCATATTTTCACTTCCCATAGTCATAGAATCCTTTTCCTGTTTTTCTTCCAAGTAATCCTGCTCTAACCATTTTTCTCAGTAGTGGGCATGGTCTATACTTGGGGTCTCCCAGCTCTTTATATAAGGTTTCCATGATTGCTAATACTACGTCTAACCCGATGAAGTCAGCTAGCTCTAGTGGTCCCATGGGGTGATTTAATCCTAATTTACATGCAGTGTCAATGTCCTTTGGAGTTGCAACTCCTTCCATTACGAGATATATTGCCTCATTGATGAAGGGTATCAATAGCCGATTGACGATAAATCCTGGTGCCTCCTTAACTTCAACTGGGGTTTTATTAAGTTTCTTAGCTAATTCGAAGGTTATTTTGAAAGTTTCATCTGATGTTCGCGCTCCCTTTACAATTTCAACTAGTTTCATTAAGGGTGCTGGATTAAAGAAGTGCATTCCTATTACTTTTTCAGGTCTATTTGTTGCCATAGCAATTTCAGTTATACTAAGTGATGAAGTATTTGATGCTAAAATTGCATGGAAAGGAGCATAGGTATCCAAGTCTTTAAAAACACTTTTCTTCACATCCATACTTTCAAAAACAGCTTCCACTATGAAATCTGCATTTTTAACTGCTTCTTTTATATCAGTTGTCGTTTTAATTCTATCTAAAATTTCTTTGGCATCAGCTTCAGAGATTTTACCTTTTTCAACTGCTCTATAAATATACTTTTTAATTGTTGTTATTGCATTATCCAAAATTTCCTGTTTTATGTCGCAAATATATACTTGATAACCTGATTGAGCGAAAACCTGTGCTATTCCTCTTCCCATAACACCAGCACCAATAATTGCAACTTCCCTTATATCTTCAACCTTCATATTTTCACCAAGAGAAATTTGATAGATGACTGCTTTAAACTTTATGAAAAATGGAATATACAAAGTAATAAATTTCTACTAGGTTTATAGATTTCTATTATGTTTTTGTGAAATTTTATTCGTCATTTATCGATTAAAATAGCTTTATTTAGCAATATTTAACTAATTAGTTTAAGGAATCCTTTAACTAATTTTTAATCAAACACATAAATATGGAGATTTGATTTCGCTTTCCAATTATTAGTTGATATTAAGTTTGACTATGAGACTTCTTATTCACGATTATTATTTACTGTTTCTCATAATCTTCGTTATTTAACGATTTAAATAGATATTTTAATTATTTTGTGCTCCAGAGTACATTTCGAAGTATTCCTTTTTCTTTAAAGTTTCTGGTGTCATGTATAGTAGTGGTAGTCTTATGAAGAGATCAATTATGAGAGCTGCAATGAATGGCGTTTGTGGTCCAAGATAAGTCCACATGTAACCGCCTACGATTGAACTTGGAATTCTAGCTAATCCTGATAAAAAGCCTTTAATTCCTGACCATCTGCCCCGCTCTTCTTCAGGTACAAGTTCCATTGCAATTGTTTGCCATAAAGCCATGCTTGAGAAGAATATTCCTCTGAAGGCCCATGCAATTATTAGGAAATATGGATTTGGAGCGAATATGAATAATAGTAGGGAGAGATGAAATGCCGGTCTAATCATAACGAGTGTTTTTATTCTTCCAATTTTATCTCCTAATCTTCCTATTGGTATGGAGGAGGCGAATGAAAATGCGTTTAGTATAGTCCCCATTATGCCTAGTATCCAAGGTGATGCTCCTTTATATTCAACTGCATAGATCATAATGTAGGGTGTTGTTGTCCCCCATACGTATCCACCTAATGCTTCGACGATTACCCATCGTTGAAGCCATCGTCTATTTCGTAGAATATTGAACATACTCTTGAAATCCTCTTTTAAATTGAATTTTTTACCACTTCCTTTAATGTCTTTGAGGAATATGAGTGTGATTGGAGCTAGTAATGCTAATCCAAAGAATTGAATGATGAATAATGGTCTAATACCATTAGTAGTTATTCCACCAAATTGTTCAACTATAAAGGCAGCTATTATTGGTGCTATTAATGATGCTATTATAGAAACAGTGTTAATCACTCCAAATCCAGTTGCTCTAGTTGTTCTTCTAAGCGAATTGGCAATATAAACTACTTCCACTATACCTCCAATATTCAATGTAAGTGTCGAGAAGATCACAGCTAAAGTTAATAATTGCCAATCCCATGCAAAAAGATAAAACAATGGTGCAACAACTTCGATTGCCATAGCGATCATTAAGGCTTTTTTAAGGCTTTTAACATCAGCTATGAATCCAAGGAATGGTGAAATTATGGTTGATGCAATGTCTCCTAGACTTCTCAGATAACCAATACCTATTTCCTTTACTCCGAGAGTTTTCATGTAGAGTGAAGTATACTGCATAGGTATGTTGTTAAATAATGAAGTGTATCCTCTTCTAAATAATAGTACTATGAAGTTTTTACTCTGTTTGCTGAAGAATTTTCTTACACCTTCTAACATGTATATTTGCACCTTATACAGCCTTGTAGTTATGGATTAAACCAAATAGTAAGGACGTTAATTTAAAACTTTTGATTCATCTGACTCTTGTTCCTGGAGGAACTTCTCCATCTACAGTTAACCAATAGGGTTTACCCTTATAATCAGCTGCTAGAAGCATACCCTCCGATTTAATTCCAGCAATAATTTTTGGTTCAAGATTGACTATAGCTACAAATAATTTATTTTCAAAATATTCTGGAGGGTAAATGTTTCCTCCACCGACAATCATGATTCTTGGCTTTTCTTCACCCACATCAACTATAGCTTTCAATATCTTACTTCTACCAGGTATTCGTTCACATTTCAAAACTTTTCCAATTCTAATATCCATCTTCATGAACTCGCTAAAACTAACATACTTCATCGCTGCCACCTCACTCCTAGATTAATTTTCTTACCTAACTTAAATGTTATTATTTTAATTGTAAGCTTATTTGCCAAACGTTAACTTTTTATACTTGCCTTATAACTACTCTAAATATTATGGCTAGTGATGAAAACTTCGTTATGCAAATCATAAATCGGTTAGCTAAATTGAAGATTAGTAGTATTGTACTTAAGAAACTTGAACAATTAGCTGTAAAATTAAAAATTGATGAAAAGGAGATCCTTAAATTATATGTGGAATTGAAAAATAATGCAAATAAATTGAAGTTTTCAAAAATACCTTTCTCAAAGAGAATTTTACTGTTACCCCAATGTCTACGGCCTAGAGATTGCCCTGCGAAACTAAATGAATTTGGGTACGAGTGTAATCTTAGCTGTATAAAATGTGAAATAAGTAGAGTAATACGCTATGCTAAAAAATTGGGGTATCAGGAAGTCTTTATTATTCCTGGAGGAAGTGTAGTTGAAAAAATATTTAAGAAATTTAAACCTAAAGCATGCATTGGCGTAGCATGCTTAAAAGAATTAATTCTTGGAAGTTTCATCACAGAGAAATTCAATATAATAGGTCAGGGGATACCTTTATTGAGAGATGGATGTGTTAATACCATAGTGAATTGGAAGGACTTGTATAGTTGTTTAAATTTACGTTAATTAACTGGAGTAATATCATGTTTATTTAAAGATAACATGTCTATTAATTTTCTTGGTGTAATTATATGCGTCCCCATGATTTCTTCTTTTTTAAGTTCAGTTAATGTGAAAACTGCTGTTTCTCTAGCACCTATTTTCTCTCCTCTTTCTTTTATGTTTATAATGTCGATTTTTCTTGGTGGACTGGATTTAACTTCAACTGCCATAATTGCTTTTTTCTTTTTGTCTAAAAGTACTATGTCTATATCTCCTTCTTCCTTGGGGAGAATTGTGTAGGCTCTAAGTAGATTTTTGATTTCAGCTAATGCTTCACCAATGAAGAATTGTAATTCTATGCCATATGCTGATTTAACTGCTTCTACTAGATTTGTGGGTATTCTTGAGGTATACTCAGTTATTCCTGTTTTCTCTCCAATTTTTATAGCTATATTCATTATGTGTGATCTTAATTTCAAGTAGACTCGGGTTCGACTCTTGTAGAGTGGTATTTTCTCTATTAGACCCATTTTACTTAGTCTATCAATATATGCTGATGCATATTCTAGGCGTGGCTGGTCAATTATTCCTTTTTGATAGAGATCTCTTGCAACTTCTTCTAATTTCCAACTTCCAGTTGCTATTGAGTATAGTATTGCTTCATATGTTTTTGTTAAAAGTCTTTCTTCGTCGCGGAATATTTCTCCAATTAAGCTGATTGATGTGTCGATTATTAGTGGTAGTAGTCTTATTATTTCACTTTGTATAGGTTTCTCTAAGTTGATGTGAGGTATTATCCATGGATCTCTAATTATCACACTCCATTCAATAGCTTCTCTTGCATTTAACCCTAAGGCTATAAGCGAGTTTATAGCATCGCTAGGCTTAATTAAATCTATTTTTATTGGCAATAATAGTCCGAGTAAGGGGCTTCTTTTTGAGAAGACTTTGTTGACTATACTTAGACTGCTTCCTGCTAGGATTAATTTGCCCCTTGGATGATAGCTGGATAGAATATCCCAGAAATATTCTGGAAGTCGTTGAAATTCATCTATTACAATCGTCTTATCGTTCTTTAGAGAGTTTTCTACTATTGATGGCACTTTTCTTAAACTAATAACTTTAATTTCACCGTTTTTTCTGTTAATTATAACGTTCAATCCTCTCGAAATAGTAATGTAAATGTCCCAAGAAATGAAATTTCTAAGCATAAATGTTTTTCCAGTTTTTCTTCTGCCATAAACTAGGATCCATCCAGGATGTTGTTCAATGCTTTTTGCTTCACTTCTTCTTATAATTATATTCTTTATACTCATGGGTATATACCCGTGAGTATATACTCACCAGTATATTTATTTTTTTGCATTAAACCTTTACACAGCTACGCTTTGCTTCTTTAATTATCACTCTTTTTTCTGAAAGTTTTTATCCTCCA